>CAIUGQ010000287.1 GCA_903898725.1 uncultured Burkholderiales bacterium
GTCGGTCGCCTCGATCCGCACCGCCCGCGGTGCGGCGCCGTCGAGCCAGGTGCGCAGTGCATCGAGCGCGTCGGCGGGCACCAGGTCGATCTTGTTCAAAACGAGCAGGTCGGCCTCCTCGAGCTGACGCAGCACGGTGTCGCCGACATAGCGATCGACCGCGCGCGCACGCACCGTCTCCGCGTCGGCGAGCACCACCACGCCATCGGCCTCGATGCCCGGGACCAGCCGTACCGAGCGCGCGACCGCGCCGGGCAGCGCGACGCCGCTCGTCTCGATCAGCACCAGGTCGAAGGCGGGGGTGCGCCCCGGTAGCGCCATCAGCGCCTCGACGAGGTCGCTGCCGACCGCGCAGCACACGCAGCCGCCGGCGAGGTTCATCACCTGATCGTCCTGCGAGACGATCAGGTCGGCGTCGATGCCGATGTCGCCGAAGTCGTTGACCATCACGGCGATCCGTCGCCCGCCGGGGTCGCGCAGCAGCCGGTTGACGAGCGTGGTCTTGCCCGCGCCCAGCCAGCCTCCGATGACGATCGCCGGCAGCATCGTGCTCAGATCGTCGCGGCCTGGAACACCCGTCCGCCCTGGACCGTGCCCCAGACGCCCACGTCCTTGAGCCGCTCCGGCGCCACCGCGAGCGGATCGTCCTCGAGGACCGCGAAATCGGCCTGCTTGCCGCACTCGATCGAGCCGATCTCGGCGTCGAGCCCGAGCGTCCAGGCCGCCCCCAGCGTGATCGCACGCAGCGCATCGACGACCGGGATGCGCTCGTGCTCGCCGAGCACGCGGCCCGAGGGCGTCAGTCGGTTGACCGCGCACCAGGCGACGTGCAGCGGTCCGAGCGGCGTCACCGGCGCATCGGAATGGATGGTGTACGGCACGCCGATCTCCCCGGCCGAACGGCAGGGGTTCATCCGTTCGGCGCGGTCCGGTCCGACCGTCTGCGCGTAGTGCGCGTCGCCCCAGTACCAGTGGTGGTTCGCAAAGAAGTTGGCGCACATCCCGAGCGTCTTCATGCGGCGCAGCTGCGCCCGGTCGGCGAGCTGGCAGTGCTGCAGCGTGAAGCGGTGGTCGAACGCCGGATGGGCGCGCAGCGCCTCGTCGAGGCAGTCGATCGCGAGATCGATCGCCGCGTCGCCGTTGGTGTGGGTGTGGACCTGCACGCCGTGCTTCAGGCCGGCTAGGTAGAGGCGCCGGAGCGATTCCGGCTCGATGTACCAGAGGCCCTGCGGGGCGCCGTTGTGATAGCCCGGCCAGCGCATGCGGGCGGTGAAGCCCTGGATCGAGCCGTCGGCGTGCGCCTTCACCCGACCGAGCCGCAGGCGCTCGGTGCTGCGTGCGGCGAGGGCGGCTGCGCGCTCGATCGCGCCTTCGGGCGTGTGGCCGCGCACGTGCATCGCCGGCACGAGGCGCAGCGGATAGTCGTCGCGGCCCGTGAGCGCGAGCAGCGCGTCGATCGCGTCGTCGGGCAGCGGCGTCGCCAGGTCGGTCGCGGTCGTCGTGCCGGTGCGCACGGCGAGCCGGGCGAACGCCCTCGCACCCGCCTCGTCGCCCGCGAGGGCGGCTCGATCGACACCGAGCCCGAGCAGCACCGGCATCATCGCCTCCGGCCCGCGCAGCTCCCCTGCCGGCAGCCGCTGGTCGTCGAGCGGGATGCCCGGATGGTCGTGATCGGTCCGCAGGTAGCCGGCGAGCGCGAGGGCGGCGCTGTTGGCGTTGGTGATGTGGCCGCTGGCATGGACGATGCCGATCGGCCGATCGGCGCTGACCGCGTCGAGGTCGGGGCGCGTCATCCGGCGCTCGCCGAAGTGGAGCGGGTCGAGGCCCCAGCCGAACAGGGGCGCTGCCGGGTCGGCGGCGAGCGCCTGGTGGGCGGTGCGCATCCGCTCGACGACCGCCTCGATGGAGCGGGCGCCCGGCCACACCCGTCCGTCAGGATCGGTCCGGTCGAAGTAGCCGCAGTAGACGTAGCGCCAGTAGACGCCTTCGCCGAGGTGGCTGTGGCCCTCGACGAAGCCCGGCAGCAGCACCTTGCCGGCGAACCGATCGTCGAGCTCGAACGGCCCCCAGGCACGCATCGTGTCGAGGGCACCGACCGCGAGCACGCGGCCGTCGCGCACCGCGACATGGTCGGCCTGCGGCCGCGCCGGATCCATCGTGACGATGCGGCGGGCGGCGTAGACGACGGTCTTCGACATGCGGGCGGTCTCCGGCGAGGTGACGGTCTTCGACGTGGTGATGGTCTTCGACGTGGACGGGACCGTGGTCCGTCAGCCGCCCTGCAGCAGCGCCGCATACCGCGCGACGTCGACGTTGCCGCCGCTGAGGATCACGCCCACCCGCAGGCCCTTCACCGGGATCGCGCCGGAGAACACCGCGGCCGCCGCGAGCGCGCCGGTCGGCTCGACCACCAGCTTCATCCGCTCGGCGAAGAACCGCATCGCCTGCACCAGCTGCGCGTCGGACGCGGTCACGATGCCGGCGGCACCCCGCCGCAGGATCGCGAAGGTGAGGTCGCCCAGGTGCTGGGTCTGCGCGCCGTCGGCGATCGTCTTGGGCACCTCGATGTGGACGATGCGCCCTTCGGCGAGCGAGCGCCGGCCGTCGTCGCCGGCCTCCGGCTCCGCGCCCCAGACGGCACAGCCCGGCGAGGCGCCGTCGGCCGCGAGGACCGACCCCGCGGTCAGGCCGCCCCCGCCCAGGCAGGCGACCAGCACGTCGAGCGGTCCCACCTCCTCGAACAGCTCGAGGGCTGCCGTGCCCTGACCGGCGATCACGTCACGGTGGTCGTAGGGCGGGATCAGCGACAGGCCCTGTTCCTGGGCGATGCGTCGGCCGATCGCCTCGCGGTCGTCGGTGTAGCGGTCGTACAGCACGACCGTGCCACCGTAGCCGCGGGTGGCGGCGAGCTTGGCCGCCGGCGCATCCGCCGGCATCACGATCGTCGCGGGCACGCCGAGCAGCGAGGCCGCGTAGGCGATCGCCTGCGCATGGTTGCCGGACGAATAGGCGACCACGCCGGTCCGTCGCTGCGCTTCGGGCAGCGCGGCGATCGCGTTGTAGGCGCCGCGGAACTTGAAGGCGCCGCCGCGCTGCAGGGCCTCGCACTTGAAGTACAGGCTCGCGCCGGTCGCCGCGTCGGCGGTCCGCGAGGTGAGCACCGGCGTGCGGTGCGCGACGCCGGCCAGGCGCACGGCCGCGGCGACGACGTCGGAGTGATCGGGCAGGCTCATCCGCCGATGCTACACCGCGGCCGCCGCGACGACGCCCGCGTCCCACGCATCAAAAACGGAACGGACCGTTCCACTGCGTGCCGGGGCGCGTTATGGTCAGGAAAGAGCCGCGGAGCGGCCCGAGAACTGATCCGGACACAGAGGAGTGATGACCATGATCCATCCCGACCGACGCCAGTTCCTCAATGCAGGTGCCGCCTTCGCCGGCGCCAGCCTCTTCGGCGTTCCGATGCACGTCGCCGCGCAGGCGGCCAAGGGCGGGGTGCTCGTGATCGGCAGCACCCAGGTGCCCAGGCACCTGAACTCCGCGGTGCAGAGCGGCAGCGCGACGATGATGCCGGCCGCTCAGCTCTTCGCCTCGCCGATCCGCATGGACCGGAACTGGAAGCCCCAGCCCTACCTCGCCGAGCGCTGGGACCTGTCGCCCGACAACCGCAGCGTGACCCTGTACCTGCGTCGCGACGCGGTGTTCCACGACGGTCGCCCCATCACCGCCGAGGACGTGAAGTTCTCGATCGAGACGATCCGCGACAACCATCCGTTCCGCTCGATGTACGGGCCGGTGAACGCGGTCACCATCAACGACCCGCACACCGCGGTGATCCGGCTCTCGGAGCCGCACCCCGCGGTGCTGCTGGCGATGTCGACGTCGCTGACCCCGATCATCCCGAAGCACCTCTACGGCGATGGCACCGACGTCAAGATCCACCCCCGCAACGCGAACCCGATCGGCTCCGGGCCGTTTCGCCTGGTCGAGTTCAAGCCGGGCGAGCTGCTGGTGATGGAGGCCTTCGACCGGTTCTTCCTCAAGGGGACGCCGAAGCTCTCGCGCGTGATCGTGCGCTACTTCAAGGACCCGGCGAGCCAGCTGCTCGCCTACGAGCGCGGCGAGATCGACGTCCACAGCGAAGCGACCGATGCCCGGGACATCGAGCGTCTGCGGCGGGTGCCCAACACCACGCTCGATGCGGGCACCGGGCCCGCGATCGGACCGCTCACCTGGCTGGCGTTCAACACGAAGAGTCCGAAGCTCGCCGACCGGCAGGTGCGGCAGGCCATCAACTTCGCGATCGACAAGAAGACGCTGATCGAGCAGCAGTTCGGGGGCGTGCCGAAACGCGCCACGGGCCCGATCGCGTCTTCCAGCCCTTACTTTTCCGCCGAGGTCGAGCGCTACGACTTCAATCTACAGAAGGCGAATCAGCTGCTCGATCAGGCCGGCCTGAAGCCGGGCGCCGGCGGCACCCGGTTCGCGCTCGAGCTGGACGCGCCGCCCGGCATCGGCGCGTACAGGGTGGCAGCGGAGTTCGTCAAGGCCGGTCTCGCCAAGGTCGGTGTCGACGTCACGCTGCGCAGCTCGCCGGACTTCCCGGCCTGGGCGCGACGCGTGGCCTCGCACCAGTTCGAGATGACCATCGACAACGTGTGGAACTGGGGGGACCCGGTGATCGGTGTGCATCGCACCTGGCTCAGTTCCAACATCAAGCCGGGCGTGATCTGGTCCAACACCCAGAGCTACTCGAATCCGAAGGTCGACGAGCTGCTGGCCGCGGCCGGGCAGGAAATGAACCAGGCCCGGCGCAAGGCGCTCTACAAGGATGTGCAGCGACTGGTCGTCGACGACTGCCCGGTGGCGTTCCTCACCGAGTCGGTGTCGCACATCGCCTTCCACAACCGTGTCCAGGACCGTCCGCAGGGCATCTGGGGCCTGATGGATGCCCTCAACGACACCGTGATGAAGGCCTGACGCCCGGGCCGCCAGGACCCGGACCGTCGCGCCTGCCGCCGCCCGCCATGTTCCGCCCGGCATGCCCCGCCTGCTGACCGCACTGCTGCGTCGCCTCGCATGGGCCGCGGGGCTGATGCTGGCGGTGCTGGCGCTCAACTTCACGCTGATCCATGCGGCGCCCGGCGATCCGGCGAGCGTGATCGCGGGGGAGATGGGGGGCGGTGACGAGCAGGTGATCGCCAGCATCAAGCGCGCGTACGGGCTGGACCGGCCGCTGCCGGTGCAGTTCGTCACCTACATCGGCAAGAGCCTGCGGGGCGACCTGGGTCAGTCCTACACCTACAGCCGTCCGGTGGCGGAGCTGATCCTCGAGCGCATCGGTCCCACCATCCTGCTGGTGCTGACCGCGCTGCTCGTGGCCATCGTCGTGGGCACGCTGCTCGGTGTCTTCGCGTCCCGGCGCCCGGACAGTCTCGCCAGCAGCGCCGTCACGGTGCTGTCGCTGGTGGGCTATGCGATGCCGGTGTTCTGGACCGGCATCCTGCTGGTGATCCTGTTCGGCAAGGTCTGGCCCATCATGCCGATCGCCGGCATGCGCGACGTGCGTCAGTACGGCCTCGGCGGCTGGGGCGCGGTCGTCGACGTGCTGCACCACCTGGTGCTGCCCGCGCTCACGCTGACCATCGTCTACCTCGCGCAGTACAGCCGCCTGTCGCGGGCCAGCATGCTCGAGATCCTCGGGTCGGACTACATCCGCACCGCGCGCGCCAAGGGCCTGAACGAGTGGGTCGTGACCTTCAAGCACGCGCTGCGCAATGCACTGATGCCGGTGGTGACGATCGCCGGCCTGCAGTTCGGCAACCTGATCTCCGGGGCCGTGCTGGTCGAGACGGTGTTCAGCTGGCCGGGCCTGGGCACGCTCGCGCTGGAGGCCATCCTCGGGCGCGACTACCCCACGCTGCTGGGCGTGCTGACCTTCTCGTCGATGCTGGTCATCGTGGCCAATCTGCTGACCGACCTCAGCTACCGGTGGATCGACCCCCGGCTGCGCGGCACATGAGCGCCGGACCCGACGCGTCGCCGGTGCCCGTCGCCGTCAAGGTGCTGTCGCCCGCGCGCGAGGCCTGGCGCGTGTTCCGGCGCAACCGGGCGGCCCTGCTGGGCATGGTGCTGCTGGGCTGCATCATGCTGATGATGGTGATCGGACCGGGCGCGTACGGTGTCGAGCCCTTCGACATCGCGGGCGCGCCCTTCACCGAACCGTTCACCGACCGCCGGTACTGGCTGGGCACCGACTACCTCGGGCGCGACATCCTGGCAGGCATGCTGGTGGGCGGGCGCGCCACCATCCTGGTCGGCCTCGCGGCGGCGAGCATCACCATCTCCATCGGTGTCACCGTCGGCGCGCTCGCGGGGTACTTCGGCGGCTGGATCGACACCGCGCTGTCGCGCCTGACCGAACTGTTCCAGGTGCTGCCGGCGCTGCTGTTCGCGATGGTGCTGGTGACGCTGTTCCAGCCCTCGCTGGGTGTGGTGATCGTGGCGATAGGCATGGTCAGCTGGACCGGCACCGCACGCCTCGCGAGGGCCGAGTTCCTGCGGCTGCGCCACCTGGAATACGTCAATGCCGCGCGCGCCATGGGGGCGCGGCACCTGCGGCTGATGCTGCGCGAGATCCTGCCCAACGCGCTGCCGCCGCTGATCGTGTCGGCCACGCTGATCATCGGCGTCGCGATCCTCTTCGAGGCGGGCCTGAGCTTCCTCGGCCTGTCGGATCCGAACGTGATGAGCTGGGGCCTGATGATCGGCTCCAACCGGCGCAACATCCTCGAGTGCTGGTGGGCGGTGAGCTTTCCCGGCGCGGCGATCTTCGTGACGGTGCTGTCGGTCAGCCTGGTCGGGGACGGGCTCAACGACGCGCTCAACCCGAAGCTGCACCTGCGATGAGACCGTCCGCCGACACCGACCGGATCGGCGAGGGCACCGACGTGCTGCTCGAGGTCAGCGATCTGGGCGTCGAGTTCCAGACCCGTGGCGGCGTGGCCCGGGTCCTCGACGACGTGGCGTTCACCGTCCGTCGCGGCGAGACCCTCGGGCTGGTGGGCGAATCGGGCTGCGGCAAGAGCATGACCGCGCTGGCGATGATGCGTCTGATCCCGACGCCGCCGGGGCGCATCACCTCGGGGCGGGTGGCCCTCGACGGGACCGACCTGCTGGCCCTCGACGCGTCGCGGATGCGCGCGTACCGCGGCAATCGCATCTCGATGATCTTCCAGGAGCCGATGACCTCGCTGAACCCCGCGTTCACCGTGGGCGACCAGATCGGCGAGGCGGTTCGGCTGCACCAGGGCGCCAGCCGCAGCGCCGCCATCGAGCGCGCCGTCGAGATGCTCGATGCGGTGGGCATCCCGGCCGCGAAGTCGCGCGTGCACGAGTATCCGCACCAGTTCTCCGGCGGCATGCGCCAGCGCGTGATGATCGCGATGGCACTGGCCTGCCGGCCCGACGTGCTGATCGCCGACGAGCCGACCACCGCGCTCGACGTGACGGTGCAGGCGCAGATCTTCGACCTGATCGCCGAACTTCGTGAACGCACCGGGACGGCGGTGCTGCTGATCACCCACGACATGGGTGCCATCGCCGAGATGGCCGATCGGGTGGCGGTGATGTACGCGGGGCGCATCGTCGAGGAGGGCTCCACGGCCGAGGTGCTGCGCTCGCCGAAACATCCGTACACGCAGGGCCTGATCGGCTGCGCGCCTGGGCGGCGCACCACCGGCTTCGGCGAGCCGCTGCTCGAGATCCCGGGCACCGTGCCTTCGCTGCTCGAGCGCCGCGGGGGCTGCGCGTTCGCCGAGCGCTGCAGCCAGGTGCAGGCACGCTGTCGCACGCAGTCGCCCCCGGAGACCCGGCTCGATGCCGGTCGCCGGCGTGTGCGCTGCTGGCTGCACGAGCAGGCGGCCGACGCATGAGCACGACGACGTCGCCGGAGGTGCTGCTGCGGGTACGCGACCTCGCGGTCCACTTCCCGCTGGGCGGCGGGCTGTTCGGCCCCAGAAAGCTCGTGCGGGCGGTCGACGGCGTGAGCTTCGACATCCCCCGGGGGCGCACCTTCGGCATCGTCGGCGAGAGCGGCTCCGGCAAGAGCACGACCGCGCTGGCCGTGATGCGCCTGGTCAGGCTCACCGCGGGCAGCGTGCGACTGGGCGACGACGACATCGGTGCCCTGCAGGGCGAGGGCCTGCGTCGGACCCGACGGCGCTTCCAGATGGTGTTCCAGGATCCGTTCGCCTCGCTCAATCCGCGCAAGCGGGCCGGCGACGCGATCCTCGAGGCGCTCGAGCTGATGGAGGTCGGCGCACCTGACCAGCGCCCCGAGCTCGCGCGCCAGCTGTTCCTGCAGACCGGGCTGCGTCCGGAGCAGCTGCAGCTCTTCCCGCACCAGTTCTCGGGCGGGCAGCGCCAGCGCATCGTGCTGGCGCGTGCGCTGGCGGCCCGGCCCGAACTCGTGGTCTGCGACGAGCCGGTGTCCGCGCTCGACGTGGCCATCCAGGCGCAGATCCTGAACCTGATGCAGCGCCTGCAGCGCGAGCTGGGGCTGACCTACCTGTTCATCTCGCACGACCTCGGCGTGATCCGCCACATGTGCGACGAGATCGGCGTGATGTACCTGGGGCAGATCGTCGAGCAGGCCTCGCGCACCGACCTGTTCGAGCGGCCCCTTCACCCCTACACGCTCGCCCTGTGGTCGGCCGCGCCGTCCTTCGATCCGGAGGCCCGCAGTCGCCGGGGCCGCATCCGGCTGCAGGGCGATCCGCCCAGCCCGATCGATGTGCCGCCGGGATGCCGTTTCGCCGGGCGCTGCCCCAGCGCCGAACCACGCTGCCACGCCGAACCGCCGCCGCTGCGCGAAGTGCGGCCCGGCCACCGGGTGGCCTGCCACCGGGTGTCTGAGGACGGCGTGGCCCTGTACTGACCCCACCGGACCCGCCGCGATGACCGTCACGATCTACAGCGCACGCAAGATCATTACCATGAACCCGTCGCAGCCGCAGGCCACCCACGTGGCGGTGCGTGACGGCCGCATCCTGGGCGCCGGGACGCTGGATGAACTCGCCGGGTGGGGCCCCCACACGCTGGATGCGCGCTTCGCCGACATGGTGCTGATGCCCGGCCTGGTCGAAGGGCACGCCCACCTGATGGCCGGCGGCTTCTGGCGGCACACCTATTGCGGCTACTTCGGCGTCGGTGATCCGGACGGACGCGACTGGCCGGGCGCCCGCAGTCTCGATGCGGTCGTGGAGCGCCTGAAGCAGGCGCTGAGCGCCAAGCCCGACGGGCCGCTGGTGGGCTGGGGGCTCGACCCGATCTACTACGGCACGCAGCGCCTGACCCGCGAACACCTCGACCGCGTCAGCAGCACGCGGCCGGTGGGCGTGCTCCATGCCAGCTGCCACATCCTGGCCGTCAACACGGTGGCGCTGGAGCGCGCCGGGTACCTGAAGGCCGGCATGGACCATCCCGGCATCGCGCTCGGTGCCGACGGCTTGCCGACCGGTGAGCTCAAGGGCCCCGAGGCCATGGGCCCGGTGTTTCCCCACGTGGGGCTCGGTCGCTCGTTCCTGACGGTCGACGACCCCGCCATCCGCGCGTTCGCCAAGCTCGCGGTTCGCGCCGGCGTGACGACCTCGACCGACCTCTCGGCGGAGCTGGTCGAGCCCGAGCTCGACCTCCTGCTGCGGATCACCTCGGAAGACGACTTCCCGCTGCGCCTGGTGCCCTTCCTGCGTCTGCTGGGCTCGACGCCCGCCGCTGCAGTGGAGCGGGCCGCGGCGCTCTCGACACGCAGCACCGAACGGCTGCGCCTGGGCGGCATCAAGATCGTCGCCGACGGTTCGATCCAGGGCTTCTCGGCGCGTCTGCGCTGGCCGGGCTACTACAACGGCGCGCCGAACGGCCTGTGGTACACCGCGCCCGAGCGGGTGCTCGAGTGCTTCACGCTCGCGCTGCAGCGCGGCGTGCAGGTGCACACCCACACCAACGGCGACGAGGCCACCGACATGGTGCTGGACTGCATGACGCAGGCCCTGTCGAAGGTCCCGACCCGCGATCACCGCTTCACGCTGCAGCACTGCCAGCTCGCGGATGCCGCCCAGTACCGGCGCATGGCCGCGCAGGGCATGTGCGTGAACCTCTTCGCCAACCATCACCACTACTGGGGCGACGAGCACCACGACATCACCGTGGGCCCGGAGCGCGCGCAGCGCATGAACGCCTGCGCGACCGCACTCGCTGCCGGCGTGCCGTTCAGCATCCACAGCGATGCGCCGGTGACGCCCCTCGGCCCCCTGTTCACCGCCTGGTGCGCGGTGCACCGGCTCACGGCCTCCGGGCGGGTGCTCGGTGCCCACGAGCGCATCGGTGTGCGCGACGCGCTGCATGCGGTCACGCTGGGCGCGGCCTGGACGCTCAGGCTCGACCACGAGGTCGGCAGCATCGAGTGCGGCAAGCGAGCCGACTTCTGCGTGCTGCACGAGGATCCGCTGTCGGTCGACCCGATGGCGCTGAAGGACGTGCGCATCTGGGGCACGGTCGTGGGGGGCAGACCGTTCCAGGCGAGCGGCGCCGCGTGACGGCCCGCTGAGTTCAGGCCTCGTCGCGCGGCCGCGGACCGAGGGCCAGCGCCAGCAGCGTGTCGACCGCCACGCTGCGATACCGATCGGGGCGGCGCACCACCCAGAACCGGCGGACCAGCGCGCGGGCCGCCTCGGCGCCGGGCGGGCGCAGTTCGCAGAGCGTGCCCGAGGCGAGCGCGTCGGCCGCCGCCAGCCGGCTCGCGCAGCCGATCCAGTCACCCGCGGCGAGCAGGCCCAGCAGCGCGCTCGGATCGTCGACCGTGATGCCGATCCGCGGCGCGCCCAGGGTAGGGGCCATGGCACGGAGGAAGGTCTCGCGCGTGCCCGAGCCCGGTTCGCGCAGTGCCCAGCTCGCCTGCGCGAGCGCTCGTGCATACGCGATCGACGCGAGCGGTCTCGGGCCGGTGCCGAAGCGCACGGCCAGCGGGTGATCGGTTCGAGCCAGCAGGCACAGCGCATCGAGTCGCCAGGCGTCCATCGCGAGGCCCGGCGCCGGCACGTCGCCCTCGACGAACGCGAGATCGAGCTCGAGCCGGTCGAGCCGGGCCAGCAGCTCGGCGGTGTTCGCCACGCTCAGCTCGACCGCCGCCTGCGGGCGCTTCGCGACGAATCGCCCGAGCAGCTCGGGCATCAGGCACGGGCCGATCGTGCGCGAGGCCCCGAGCCGGAGCCGCTCCATGTCGCCGGGCACCCCGGCGGCCACGGCGGGCAGTTCCTCGGCCCGTTCGACGACCTCCAGCGCGCGGGGCAGCAGCCGGTGCGCGGCCTCGGTCGGCCGCAGTCCGCGGCCTGCGCGCTCGAACAGCGTTGCGCCGATCGCGGTCTCGAGTTCGGCGATCGCCGCGCTGACCGCGGACTGGGTGCGTGCGAGCCGGCGCGCCGCCCCCGAGACGCTGCCCGTCAGCACGACCGTGCAGAAGGCCTCGAGCTGGCGCAGGGAGACCCGCAGCCGGGGCGAGCCGATCCGGCCCGGGGCGGCCGGCGGATCGGAGGCCTCGCCCGGTGTTCGGCCTGCGGGCCGACGGCGTGCTGCGGCAGTCTTGCGAATCATCTGGAATATCGATACCGAAGTTCGCTATTACGCGTTTTTCCAAAAGTATGGCACGGCGTAGGATCGATCCCGACATGGCCGAATCCCGAACCCCGCTCAGCCCCGCCGCCGACCACCCCGTCCTGTTCGAGGACCGCAGCCGCCAGCGGGTCGAGTACACCACCTGCTACATGTGCGCCTGCCGCTGCGGCATCCAGGTGACGCTGCAGGACACGCCCGCCACCGCGCAGGCGCCCGCGAGCTCGGCGCTGCGCTTCATCCAGGGCAACGCCGAGCATCCGGTCAACCGCGGCGTGATCTGCGCCAAGGGCAGCGCCGGGATCCAGAAGCAGCAGTCGAGGGCGAAGCTGAGTCATCCGATGATCCGGCGCCCGGGCACCGAGCGCGGCGCCGGCATCTTCGATCCGATCTCCTGGGACGACGCGCTCGACCTGCTCACCGCCAGGCTCGCGAAGATCCGCGCCACCGAGCCGCGCAAGCTCGCGTTCTTCACCGGTCGCGATCAGATGCAGGCGCTGAGCGGGCTGTGGGCGCAGCAGTTCGGCACGCCGAACTGGGCGGCCCACGGCGGCTTCTGCTCGGTCAACGTCGCGGCCGCGGGGCTGTACTCGATCGGCTACTCGTTCTGGGAGTTCGGTGCGCCCGACTGGGAGCGCGCCAGGTACTTCCTGATGTGGGGCGTGGCCGAGGACCATGCGAGCAACCCGATCAAGATCGGCCTCGAGACCTTGAAGCGCAACGGCGCGAAGTTCGTGTCGGTGAACCCCGTGCGCACCGGCTACTCGGCGATCGCCGACGAATGGGTGCCGATCCGGCCGGGCACCGACGGGCTGCTGGCGATGGCGATCGCCCACGTGCTGCTCTCGCGCGAGCTCTTCGACTGGGACTTCCTCGTGCGCTACACCAACGCGCCGTGGCTCGTCATCGATGCACCGGGCACCGCGCGCGACGGCCTGTTCCTGCGCGACGAAGGCGGCCGGCCGCTGCTGTGGGACCAGGGCAGCGGGGCGCCCGCGCCCTTCGCGCCGGGCGTCACGCCCGCGCTGTTCGGCGAGTTCGTCGCCCCCGGCGGCGAGCGGGTGCGCACGGCGATGACGCTGATGGCCGCGCGGGCCCTCGACGACGCCTATTCGCCCGAGGCGGTCGCCGAGCGCTGCGGCGTGCCGGCCGAGCAGATCGAGCGGATCGCGCTCGAGATGGGGCAGGTGGCCTTCGAGCAGGCGATCGAGCTGCCGATCGAATGGACCGACGCCTGGGGCACGAAGCACGACACGGTGCTCGGCCGTCCGGTCGCGATGTACGCGATGCGAGGGGTCTCGGCGCACAGCAACGGCTTCCAGACCTGCCGCGCGCTGCACCTGATCCAGATGCTGCTCGGCGCGCTCGACGGCCCGGGCAACTTCCGCTCGCGCGCGCCGTTCCCCAAGCCGATCCCGCCGCAGCCGCTGCCCGAGAACGACGCCGCGCGCTTCGCCGCGCCGAACACCCCGTCCGCGCGCCCGCTGCTCGGCTTCCCGACGCGTCCCGAGGACCTGGCGATCGAGGCCGACGGCACGCCGCTGCGCATCGACAAGGCCTACTCGTGGGAGAGCCCGATCGCAGCGCACGGGCTGATGCACATGGTGATCCGCAACGCCGCGGCCGCCGACCCGTACCCGATCGACACGCTGCTGCTGTTCATGGCGAACATGGCGTGGAACTCGTCGATGAACACCACCGGCACGCAGGCGATGCTGGTGGCCAAGGATGCAGCCGGGGAGTACGTGATCCCGAACGTCGTCGTCGTCGATGCGTTCGATTCCGAGACGGTGCGCTTCGCCGACCTGGTGCTGCCCGACACCACCTACTTCGAGCGCCACGACGCGATCTCGCTGCTCGACCGGCCGATCTCCGAGCCCGACGCCGCGGCCGACGCGATCCGCCACCCGCTGCTCGAGCCCGACCGCGACGTGCGGCCCTGGCAGGAGGTGCTGGTCGATCTCGCCGGCCGGCTGAAGTTCCCGGCCTTCGTCGATGCGCAGGGCATGCCGAAGTTCACCGGCTACACCGACTTCATCGTCCGCTACGAACGCGCCCCCGGCATCGGCTTCCTCGCCGGCTGGCGGGGCGCCGACGGCACCGAGTCGCTGGTCGGCGCGCCCAACCCGAAGCAGTGGGAGGCCTACATCGCGAACAAGGCCTTCTTCGCGCACCACTGGCCGGACTCGCAGAAGTACATGCGGCACGCCAACCGCGACTACCTCGAGGCGGCGGCGAAGGCGGGCTTCATCGGCCGCGCCGAGCCGATCACCATGCAGCTCTACAGCGAGGTGCTGCAGACCTTCCGGCTCGCCGGCCAGGGCCTGTACGAGGGCCCGCGCCCGGCGCGCGCCGAGGACCGCGAGCGCCTCGCCACCTACTTCGATCCGCTGCCGTTCTGGTACCCGCCGATCGAGACGGCCCGCACCGACGAGCAGGCCGGCGCCGACGCGTTCCCCTTCCATGCGATCACGCAGCGCCCGATGGTGATGTACCACTCGTGGGACAGCCAGAACGCATGGCTGCGGCAGATCGTCGCCGAGAACGCGCTGTACATGAATGTCGGCCGTGCCGCCGAACTCGGGCTGGCCGACGGCGACTGGGTGTGGGTCGAGTCGATGCATGCGAGCGTCGCGCCGCAGCCGGGCACGCCCGCCAACGCGCGGATGGCGCCGGGCGCCGCGGGCCGCCGCATCCGCTGCCGGCTGAAGACCATGGAAGGCTGCGAGCGCAACACGGTCTGGACCTGGAACGCGATCGGCAAGATGTCCGGCACCTGGGGCCTCGCGCCCGGGGCAGCCGAATCGAACGTCGGCTTCCTGCTCAACCACCTGATCAGCGAGATGCTGCCCGCGCGGCCGGGCGAGGCGGGTCTGACCAACAGCGACCCGATCACCGGGCAGGCCGCCTGGTACGACCTGAAGGTGCGGGTGGTGAAGGCGGACCCGGCATGACGCGCGGCCGCCCCCACGGAATGCGGAGAACGACCCCATGAGCCGACTCGGTCTCGTCATCGACATCGACGCCTGCGTGGGCTGTCAGGCCTGCGCGACCGCGTGCAAGGAGTGGAACGGCGCGAGCCTGATGGCCGGCGGCGCGCCCGACTACGACCCGCATGGCGATGCGCCCTCGGGCGTCTGGTTCAACCGCGTGCGGCACTACGAGGCGGGCCACTACCCGCTGTCGAAGACGATGAACGTGCCGATGTCCTGCATGCACTGCGAGGACGCCGACTGCGTGACGGTCTGTCCGACCGGGGCCTCGTACAAGCGTGCCGAGGACGGCATCGTGCTGGTCGACCCCGAGAAGTGCATGGGCTGCAACTACTGCGCCTGGGCGTGCCCGTACGGCGCGCGCGAGCTCGACGAGGACAAGGGCGTGATGCGCAAGTGCACGCTGTGCGTGGACCGCATCTACGACGCCGCGCTGCCCGAGGCCGAGCGCCAGCCCGCCTGCGTGCTCGCATGCCCGACCCATGCACGGCACTTCGGCGACTTCGACGATCCGGCCTCGAAGGTCTCGACGCTGAGCGCCGAGCGCGACGGGCGGCCGCTGTTCGAGAAGCTCGGCTACCGGCCGGTCAACCGCTACCTGCCGCCGCGCGTGGCGCCCGAGGTGCCGCCGCCGGCGACGCTCCCGGCGCGCGGCACGCTGCAGTCGCGGCTCGCCGCGATGGTCAACCGCCTGGTGCGGCTGTGAGCCGCCGCGCCGGCCGGGGGCGCGTGGCATGAAGCCCGCGCTGTCGATCGTCTTCTTCACGGCGGCCTCGGGCGCCGGGCTCGGCCTGGCGATGTGGCTGCTGGCCGCGCAGCTGGTGGGCGCGGTCGATGCCTCGCACCCCGCTGCCGCATGGGCGGCGGCACTGGCCGCGCTCCTCATCGTCGCGGGGCTGCTCGCCTCGACGCAGCACCTGGCGAACCCGCGCAACGCCTGGCGTGCATTCGCGCGGGTGCGGACCTCGTGGCTGTCGCGCGAGGCGGTGCTCGCGGTCGTGTTCTGGCCGCTGGCCGCGCTGCACGTGCTGCTGAGCCTGCGCGGCTCGCCGCTGGCCGCGGCGAGCGCGGTGGCGGTGCTGCTGCTGGCGTTCGCGATCGTGGTCAGCACCGCGATGATCTATGCCTGCCTGAAGACCGTGCCGCGCTGGCGCACCTGGCATACGCCCGCGGGCTTCGTCGTGTTCTCGCTCGGGTCGGGCGGGCTGCTGTGGGCGGCCGTCGCGAGCTCGGGCGGGCTGCCCGTGCCGCCGGCCGGGCTGGTGCTCGCGCCGGTACTGGCCGCGGTGCTCGTCAAGCTCGCCTGGGAGGCGAAGTTCGCCGCGCGCGGCCATGCGACGATCAACGAGGCCCTCGCGGTGCCGCTGTCCGCGCCGCGCGGGCATGCGCAGGGACGTGTCCGGCTGCTCGATGCCGGCCATTCGCACGGCACCTTCCTCACCAACGAGTTCGGGTTCGTGCTCGCCCGCGAACGCGAGGGGACGCTGCGCGTCGCGATGTTCGTGCTGCTCGGGCCGGCCGTGCCGCTGCTGGCCTGGGCGATGCCCGGCGCCGTCGGCGCCTGGCTGGCCGCGCTGGCATTCGCCGCCGGCGTGCTGCTCGAGCGCTGGCTGTTCTTCGCGCGCGCCGAGCACGTGGTGCGCCTGTACCACGGGCAGCCGTCGGTATGAGGCCGCGGGCCGTCCGACGCCGATGCGCCGCGCGGCGGCGCGCATGAAGCCCTCGCTGCTCCCCTTCCTCGCCTGGCCCCGCTCGGATGGCGCGACCTGGCGGGCGGACCTGATCGCGGGTGCCACGGTCGCGGTGGTCGCGATCCCGCAGGCGCTCGCCTATGCCCAGCTGGCGGGCGTGCCGCCCCATCTCGGCCTGTATGCGGCCTTCGTGCCGACGGTGATCGCGGCGCTGTGGGGCGCGTCGGCGCAGCTCTCCACCGGACCGGTGGCGCTGACGGCGCTGCTGACCGCCGCCTCGCTGTCGGCGTTCGCGCAGCCGGGCAGCGAGGCCTGGGTGGCGCTCGCCGTGGTGCTCGCCCTCGGCGCCGGTCTGATGCAGGCGGTGGCCGGGGTCGCGCGCCTGGGCCGTGTGGTCGAGCGGCTGCCGGCCTCGCTGATGCTCGGCTTCGTCAACGCGGCGGCGCTCGTGATCCTGCTCTCGCAGCTGCCGACGATGCTCGGCGTGCGCGTACCCGCGGGCGCCGGCGTGGCGGATGCGCTGCGTGCCCTGCTGGCGGGGCTGCCGTCGGCGAACCTCGCGACCGCCGGATTCGGCATCGTGTCGCTGCTCGCGCTGCTCGGTCTGCGCCGCGCATGGCCCCGGCTGCCCGGCGCTCTGGTCGTGTCGGTGGTCGCGATCGGGGTCAGCGTCGCGATCGGCTACGAATCCCGCGGCACGGTGGTCGGGGACCTCCCGCCGGGGCTGCCGATGCCGGCGTGGCCGACGCTCGACCTCGGGGTCGTCGTCTCGCTGCTGCCGTCGATGCTGCTGATCGCGCTGATCAGCTTCATCGAGGTCACCTCGAGCGCGCGGGTGATCGCGACCCGCACCGGGGTCGCCTGGAACGTCAACCAGGAGCTCGTCGGACAAGGGCTCGCCAAGCTCGCCTCCGGCGTGTTCGGTGCGTTCCCCGTCTCGGGCTCGTTCTCGCGCTCGGCGCTGAACCTCTCGGCGGGCGCACGCACCGCCTGGGCCTCGATCGTGTCGGCGGCGCTGGTGGGCGTGGCCCTGATGTTCGCCGCCGGCTCGCTCCACCACCTGCCGACCGCCGTGCTGGCGGCGCTGATCGTCTCGGCCGTCGGCGGGCTGCTGACGCCGGGCGAGCTGGTGCGCGCCTGGCAGGGCTCGCGCGCGGAGGCCGCGATCGCATGGACCACGCTGATCGCGACGCTGCTGTCGGCGCCGCGCATCCACTACGGACTGCTCGCCGGCCTGGCCGTGGTCGGGCTGCGGGCGGTGGTGAACCGGCTGCGCGGCTGAGGGCGCTCGCTCCGCAGGGCCGACCCGCCGCAGCGGGCCGTCTGCCTCAGACCGAGGCCGTCAGCCCGCCGTCGACGTAGATCATCTGGCCGGTCATGAAGTCGGAGGCCGCCGACGACAGGAAGATCGCCGCGCCGCCCAGGTCCTTGACGTCGCCCCAGCGGCCCATCGGCACGCGCTTCTCGACCCAGCCGGTGAACTCGCGGTCCGCGACCAGCGGCGCGGTGAGCTCGGTGGCGAAGTAGCCCGGCGCCAGCCCGTTGACCTGGATGCCATGGCGCGCCCAGTCGATCGCCATGCCCTTGGTCAGGTTCTTGAGCGCGCCCTTGGAGGTGACATAGGGCGCGATCGAGTAGCGGGCGAGCTCGCTGTTGATCGAGCAGATGTTGATGATCTTGCCGCGTCCGCGCGGGATCATGTGGCGCGCAACCGCACGGCCCACCTTGAAGGCACCGGTGAGGTTGGTCGCCATGATGCGGTCCCAGTCGGCGGTCTCGAAGTCCTCGAGCGGACGGCGCACCGTGATGCCGCTGTTGTTGACGAGGATGTCGATCGGCCCGTAGCCGCGTTCGACCTGCGCGATCGCGGCGGTGGCGCCGGCCTCGTCGGTGACGTCGAACGCAGCCACCGTGCAGTCGGCGCCCTCGGCCGCCAGCCGTGCGCGCGCAGCCTCGAGCGTGGCGGCGTCACGGCCGTTGAGCA
>CAIUGQ010000288.1 GCA_903898725.1 uncultured Burkholderiales bacterium
GCCGGCGGCGGCGGCAAGGGGCTGCGGGTCGCGTACAGCGACCGCGAGGCGCACGAGGGCTTCACCTCGTGCCGCAACGAGGCGCGCAACAGCTTCGGCGACGACCGGGTCTTCATCGAGAAGTTCATCGAGGAGCCGCGGCACATCGAGATCCAGGTGCTCGGCGACGGCCACGGTCACTGTCTGTACCTGTGGGAGCGCGAGTGCTCGATCCAGCGCCGCCACCAGAAGCTGATCGAGGAGGCGCCGAGCGCGTTCCTCGACCGCGAGACCGCGCGCCGGATGGGCGAACAGGCAGTGCAGCTGGCCCGCGCGGTGGACTACCAGTCGGCCGGCACGGTGGAGTTCGTCGTCGGCAAGGACAAGAGCTTCTACTTCCTCGAGATGAACACCCGGCTGCAGGTCGAGCATCCGGTGACCGAGTGCATCACCGGTCTGGACCTGGTCGAGCAGATGATCCGCGTGGCCGCTGGCGAGCCGCTCGCCTTCGCGCAGGCAGACGAGAAGCTCGACGGCTGGGCGATCGAGTGCCGGATCAACGCCGAGGACCCGTCGCGCGGCTTCCTGCCGTCGACCGGCCGGCTGGTGAAGTTCCAGCCGCCGGTGGCCACGATGGAGGCCTCGCTGCCGGTGCCGGCTGCCGGCGTGCGGGTCGACACGGGCGTCTACGAAGGCGGCGAGATCCCGATGCAGTACGACTCGATGATCGCCAAGCTGATCGTCAAGGGGCGGGACCGCGCCGAGGCGATCGAGGCGATGCGCGGCGCGCTCGATGCCTTCGTGATCCGCGGCATCTCGAGCAACGTCGGCTTCCAGTCGGCGCTGATCGGGCATCCGCGCTTCGCGAGCGTGGCGTTCAACACCGGCTTCGTCGCCGAGCAGTACCCGCAGGGCTATCAGGCCGCGGGCGCGCGGCACGACGACCCCGCCTTCCTGATGGCGCTGGCGGGCGCGGCGCACCGGCGTCTGCGCGAGCGTGCGGCCGGCATCGAGGGGCAGCTCCAGGGCCGCTCTGTGGTCGTCTCCGAGGATGCGGTCGCGGTCGTGAAGAACGCCGAGGGCGGGCGTGACGACACGGCGGTGAACGTGCAGGTCGACGGCGACACGCTCAACGTCACGGTCGGCGGCACGAAGTGCTACGCGATCCGCTTCGATGGCCCGATCCGCGACATCGGCGTCTCGGGCACGGTCGACGGCCGGCGCTTCCATGCGCAGCTCGAGCGCCGGGGCCTGGACTATGTCGTGTCGCACGGCGGCGCGCAGGTGGTGGCGCGGATGCTGTCGCCCCGCGCTGCGGCGCTCTACGACCTGATGCCGGCCAAGCAGCCGCCGGACCTGTCGCGCTTCCTGCTCTCGCCGATGCCGGGTCTGCTGGTGGACGTCGCGGTCGCGGTCGGGCAGCAGGTGCGCGCGGGCGAGCGGCTCGCGGTCATCGAGGCGATGAAGATGGAGAACGTGCTGATCGCGCAGCGCGATGCGGTGGTGAAGAAGGTGTCGGCCGGCCGCGGCGACAGCCTCGCGGTCGACCAGATCATCCTCGAGTTCGAGTGAGGCACGCCATGACCGACACGAGACCGTTCAGGGTGCTGGGCATCCAGCAGATCGCCATCGGCGGACCGAGCAAGGACCGGCTGCGCACGCTCTGGGTGGACACGCTCGGGCTGCGGGTGACCGGCAACTTCGTCAGCGAGCGCGAGAACGTCGACGAGGACATCTGCGCGATGGGCAGCGGCGCCTACGCGGTCGAGGTCGACCTGATGCAGCCGCTCGACCCTGACAAGAAGCCTGCGGTCCACACGACGCCGCTGAACCATGTCGGGCTGTGGATCGACGACCTGCCGCGCGCGGTCGAGTGGCTGACCGGGCGCGGCGTGCGCTTCGCGCCGGGCGGCATCCGCAAGGGCGCCGCCGGCCACGACATCTGTTTCCTGCATCCGAAGGCGAACGACGAATTCCCGATCGCGGGCGAGGGCGTGCTGATCGAGCTGGTCCAGGCGCCGCCCGAGGTGATCGCCGCGCTGGGCGCCTGATCACTCCGCGGACGGTCCGTTGCGCGCGGTGCGCCGCCTCGTCGCCTCGGGGCCGGTCGTGCCGCTCACTCACATGAGCGCAAGCAGCCGATCCTCGAGCTGCTTCGTGCAGACCGACGGGCTGAATTCGCGCCGTGCCCGCGCGAGACCACCTGCGGCGAGCGTCGAGCGCAGTCCGTCGTCCGTGCAGAGCAGCTCCAGCCGAGCCCTGACCTGGTCGATGTCGTCGCCGTCCACCCGGTAGCCCGAGACGCCGTCCTCGATCGCATCGGCCGTGCCGCCGCTGGTGCCGCCAAGAACCGCAGTGCCGCAGGCGGAGGCCTCGAGGAAGACGATGCCGAAGCCCTCCGTGTCACCGTTCACGTCCACGTTCGTCTGCACGAACAGGTCGGCGGCGCCGTAGTGGTCCGCCAGCGTGGCTTCCGGGACCGATCCGAGGAAGCGCACCCGTTCCTGCAGTCCCAGCTCGGCGACGAGGCCCTGCAGGGACGCCATCTCCTCGCCCAGACCGCCGATGCAGTACAGCCAGTTCGACGGCAGGTCCTTGCACTCGCGCAAGGCCTGCAGCGTCCGATCGATGCCCTTGCGCGCCACCAGGCGCGCGATCGTGAGCAGGACGAACTTGCCGTCCCATCCCAGCGCCGCCCGCGTCGCGTCGCGGTCCGCTGGCGGATTGAAGCGCGACAGGTCGACCGGGTTCGGGACGATCGCGATGCGTGCGTCATCGACGCCGTAGCGCTCCTGCGCGACCTGGGCGGTGTTGCGGCTGACGCAGACGTTGAGGTTGGCCTTCTGGAGCGCATCGCGTTGTTTGCGCCAGAGCCAGGATGACAAGGGCCCGTAGCTGAGCGCCATCGTCAGCTCTTCGCCATGCACGTAGTTCGCCCAGACCGTGCGACGCTGGAACCAGCGGCGCATCCATCCGCACACGTAGACGTTGCCGGCGATGATCACGTCCGGCTGGAGTTGCCGGATGGTCGACGCCACGGCCCGGTGCTGGCGCCACATGAGTGCGGCGGCGTTCATCACCTTGCGTGCGAAGGGCCGGCTGGATTCGCTCATGGGGTTCGGAAAGTCGGCGCGCACCACACGATAGGGAAAATCGGTCGATCCGTCCGTGTCGGCGCCGACGCCGTGCGGATGATCGGCCAGCACGGTGATCTGGATCCGGGAGGCGTTGCGCGCCAGCGTATCGAACACGCGGGGCGCGCCGCCGTTCGAATCGGGGTAGAACCACGGCGCGAGCAGCAGGACCCGAAGCGGTCGATCCGTCGGTGCGCGCCTCATCGCTCGAGCGGCCTTGCCGTCTGTGCGATGCGATGCATCGGCGAGGTGGCGGTCCGCTCCGGTGCGCGGCGGCGGGACTTCGGGGCGCAGGCGTACGGCCAGTGCGTGGCGGAGCAGGAGAACATGGCGAATCCAGGGGCCGGTCAGTCGTTCAGGAAGGGATGCAATGCCGGGACCGATTCAGCGCCGTTCGCCGGGACGCGGCGTGCCTCGATCAGGTTCGCCGTTCGATGAGTGTAGGCAGAACCCCTGTCCGGCGGGTGGGCATATCTCACCGTCCGAATGAACCGGACTGCCCGTTCAGCGTCTCGTCACGGCCGATGCAGCTGCCGCGATGCGGTCCCGTGATCGAGTTCTCGTTGGTCCTTGTCCGGCGCCGATACACTCGGCGTACCCCAATTCGGGCCCGTTTGCGGGCTGCCGCCTCTCCCATGCGAGCCGGAATCGATCTTGTCCACGTCCCCTGCGTCCGGGCCTCGCTCGAGCGCTTCGGCGAGCGCTATCTCTCGCGGGTCTACACGGCCGCGGAGATCGCCGATGCCGGTGACGATCCGGTGCGCCGGCCCGAGCGGCTCGCCGCCCGCTTCGCCGCGAAGGAGGCCGCGATCAAGGCGCTCGGCCTCGCCGACATCGGCGTGGCCTGGACCGACATGGAAGTGCGCCGCGCCGCCGACGGGCACTGCACGCTGAGCCTGCACGGTGCCGCGCTGCGTCAGGCCGAGGCCCTCGGCACCGACGCCATCGCACTGAGCCTCACCCACGACGGCGACTACGCGGCGGCGGTCGTCGTCGTCGAACGCCGCGACCGACCCTTTTCCTGACGAGCTCCCCGATGAACGAAGCCCAAGACCTCGATCCGCGCATCCGCGCCGTGCTCACCGAGCACGGCCGCCTGTCGCGCGACGTCGCCACGCTGGCAAGCACCGACGACCTCTATCAGGCCGGCATGACCTCGCATGCAAGCGTCAACGTGATGCTGGCGCTGGAGGGCGAGTTCGACGTCGAGTTCCCCGACGCGATGCTCAAGCGCAGCGTGTTCGACAGCATCGCGTCGATCCGCGCGGCCCTGCTGGACCTCGTCCGGGTCTGATCGAATGCGCGGACGGGGCCGCCAGCTCGACGGTGCGGCCGGCCGCACGCTCGGGGCCGGCTGGTCGTTCCGCGCGACGCCGGCGGGCGCCTTCGCCGATCCGTCAGGACTCGACGACGCGCCGCTCGCCTGGCAGGCGGCGAACGTGCCGTGCACCGTCGCCTCGGCGCGTCGTGCGCTCGGGGAGTGGTCGCTCGGCTCGCCGCCCGAGCGCTTCGACGCGTCCGACTGGTGGTTTCGCGTGCGCATCGACCGCAACGCGCCCGTCGAGGGCGTCGACGAGGTGCTCTGTCTCGACGGCCTCGCGACGCTCGCCGACGCCTGGATCGACGGCGTGCACGTGCTGAGCAGTGACAACATGTTCGTCGCCCACCGCGTGCGGCTGCCCGCGGTCGACGCCCCGTCGTGCGAGCTGACGCTGCGGTTCCGCTCGCTCGACGCCGCGCTCGCGGTGCTGCGGGAGCGCCCGCGCTGGCGCGCGCCGATGGTCGAGAACCAGAAGCTGCGGCGGGTCCGCACGACGCTGCTCGGACGCACCCCGGGGTGGTCGCCGCCGGCAGCGGCGGTCGGGCCCTGGCGGCCTGTCCGGATCGAGACCGCCCGCGGCCTGCGTCCGGCGGCCGCGTGTTCGGTCGATGTCGCGCTCCTCGACGGGATCGGCCGCGTGAGCGTGCACGGGCATCTCGACATCGAGGCGGCGGGGCCGCTCGAACTGGTGCTGGAGGAGGGCGCACGGTCCTGGCGGGCACCGCTCGAGCGCGCGGCCGACGGCTCGGTCGCCGGCGAGCTGGTGGTGCCGGACGCCCGGCGCTGGTGGCCGAACGGCTATGGCGACCCGGTGCTGCACCGGCTGAGCGTGCACGAGGCCGCGTCGGCCGGACATCCGGGTCGCCGCATGCTCGAGCTCGGCACCGTGGGGTTCCGCACGATCGAGGTCGACCGCGACCGCGACGGTGAGGGCTTCCGTCTGGTCGTCAACGGCGTGCCGGTGTTCTGCCGCGGTGCCTGCTGGATGCCGCTCGACCCGGTGGCGCTGTCGGCGTCCGCCGACGCCCATGCGGCAGCGGTCGAGCAGGTGCGCGAGGCCGGCTTCACGATGCTGCGGGTCTGCGGCCCGACCGTCTACGAGGATGACGCGCTGTACGACGCCTGCGATGCGGCCGGCATCCTGGTCTGGCAGGACCTGATGTTCGCCAACCTCGACTATCCAGGCGACGACCCGGTGTTCGTCGAGTCGGTGTCGCGCGAGGCGCGCGAGCAGCTCGGACGGCTCCGCGGGCGCCCCTGCCTGGCCGTGGTCTGCGGCAACAGCGAGGTGTCGCAGCAGGCAGCGATGCTGGGCGCGCCACGGGAGGCCTGGTCGCCCGCGCTCTTCGACTCGGTGCTGGCCGCGTTGACTGGCGAATGCGTGCCCGGCGTGCCGTACTGGCCCTCGAGCGCCTGGGGCGGTGCCTTTCCCCACCAGGCCGGCAGCGGCACGACCTCGTTCTACGGCGTCGGTGCATACCTGCGTCCGCTCGACGATGCCGGCGTGCTGGACGTGCGCTTCGCCACCGAATGCCTGGGCTTCGCGAACGTGCCGGAGCCCGACGCGCTCGAACGCATGCCGGGCGGCGCCGGCCTGCGTGTCCACCATCCGGGCTGGGCGGCGCGCACGCCGCGCGACCTGGGCGCGGGCTGGGACTTCGACGACGTGCGCGACGCCTACCTGGCGAGTGTCTTCGGCGTGGATCCGGTGGCGCTGCGCCGCGAGGACCACGA
>CAIUGQ010000289.1 GCA_903898725.1 uncultured Burkholderiales bacterium
CCAGGTGCTGCGACATGTTGGGCTGCGTGGTGTCGATCTCGGCGAGCAGTTCCGAGACGCTCTTCTCGCGCTGGCAGACCGCGCTGATGATCTTCAGGCGGATCGGCGCGGACAGCACGCCGAAGAGTTCGGCCACCGTCTCGAAGACCGCGTCGTCGGGGGATGCGTCATCCATGGGCAGTTCGGCGACCGGAAAGATGGTGGATGAGTATATTCGAGACAATGGATCGAAGCTCGGCGGCCCGCGCCGCGCCCGGCCCCGGCCCCGGCTCAGGCCGGCGTCCCCGCGAGACGGGCGAGCTCGAGCACGTCCTCGGCGAACATCTCGCCGGGAATGCGCTGCAGGAGCCGGCCACCGCGATCGAAGGTGACCGTGGTCGGCGTGACCCGGCGCAGACCGAAGTGGGTCCGCAGCGCCTCGCCGGCCATCGTCATCGGGAAGGTGTAGCCGCGCTCGGCGGCATGCCTTCGGACGAGCTCCGGGTCGCGGTCGAGGGACGCGCCGAGCACGCGCAGCGGCCGACCCGCGACCGCGCGGTACAGGGCCTCGACGTTCGGGTTGTGCCGATGGCAGAACGGGCACCAGGTCGCCCAGATCACGAGCACGCCGGCCTGCCCCTGCCACGACTCGGGGGTCCAGAGCGTGCCGTCGAGCAGGCGCACCGGCGGCCACGCGACCGGCGCGTCCGCGGCCGGGGCGGCCTGTGCCGTCACGATGGCTGGCGGCTCGGCGGCACGCGCGCCCGCCCACGGCGTCAGGGCCGCCAGCGCGGTCGCACGCAGGATGCGGCGTCGCTGCTCGCTCGCGTCGTTCATCGGCCAGCCTCCTGTTCCATCAGCAGATACGTGTTGTAGGCGTTGATCCGGTTGGCCAGCCCGAACAGCGGCAGCCGCTCGAAGCGCGACCAGTCGGCGCGCGCATAGGCCTCCTCGAAGGGCTCGAGCTCGCGGGCCGCGTCGCCCATCGACCGGCGAAGGTGCACCAGGTAGTCGCGCGTGAGCTCGAGGTCCGGCACCGGCCGGTTCGACAGCGGCCCGTGCCCGGGCACCACCAGCGCGGGCCGCAGCGGGATGAGCGCATCGAGCGCGGCGATCCAGCCGCGGCTGTCGGCCTGTCCGACGAACGGGATGCGCCCGCGAAAGACGAGGTCCCCGGCGAACAGTACCCGAGCGCGCGGCAGGAACACGACGATGTCTTCGGGCGTGTGCGACGGACCGGCGTGGCGGAGCTCGAAGCGCTCGCCGCCCAGGTCCAGCACGGTGTCGCCGTCGATCCAGCGGTCGGCCGGCACCAGCCGCGTGCGCGCGTCGACCCAGGGCGCGAGCTCGCGCCGGCTGGCCTCGAGCCGCAGCGCGGCCGTGTCGGAGTTCAGGTACTCGCGTCCGGCCGAGTGCGCGATGACCTGGGCGCCGCGGGCCTTGAACGCCTGCAGGCCGTAGATGTGATCGGCGTGGTAGTGGGTGACGATGACGTGCGTGACGGGCAGGCCGGTGACGCGGTCGATCTCAGCGAGCAGCGCCTCGGCGAGCGCCGGCGAGCCGAGCGCGTCGATGACCACGACGCCGTCGCGGGTCGCGACGAAGGCCGCGTTCGAGATGAAGTTGCGGTTGGCCGGCGAGCCGAGCGCCGCCTCGCCCTGGACGAACCACACGCGCTCGGCGACGGGCTCGGCCCGCAGGGGCTGCGCCGCACGTGCGGCGCCCGGGGACCGCGCGAGCATCATCCCGAGCGCCATCAGCCGGCACGCCCGCTGCACGGTCCGCCGTGTCGCCGTGCCGATGCCACCTGCCGTACCGTGCACGCGGGCCTCCGCTCTATCGCTGCAGTTGCATATACTGAGTCTAGAACAGAGTAAGGCACTGGCTCCGCTCGATCGGGCGGACGCGTACAGTCCAGGGGCGGCCCCGGCATCGAACCCGGGTCGTGATCCTCAGTCATGGAGATACCGTCGATGAAGACCCTTCCCCGGCACGCCGGCCGCGTCGCGCTCGCCGCGCTGCTGGCCGTCGCGAGCACACATTCGGTCGCGCAGGACGCGACCCTCGCCCGCAACCTCGCCGCGACCTGCGCGAACTGCCACGGCACGAACGGCAATGCCCGCGGCGACATGAAATCCCTGGCCGGCGTCTCGGCGGACAAGCTGATGGCCATGCTCGCCGACTATCGCAGCGGCGCGCAGCCCGCGACCATCATGCACCAGATCGCCAAGGGCTACACCGAGCCGCAGCTGCAGCTCATCGCCAGCTACTTCGCCGCGCAGAAGCCCGCGAAATGACGAGGCCCGCCATGCACGAACACCCTCTGTCCGAGCGCTCCGGCGCCCTCCTCCCCGCACCGGCCCGTCGCCGCTGGCTGGCCGCCGGCGCCGCGCTCGGCGGTGCCTCGCTCGCAGGCTGCGCGACCACCGGCCAGGGGCCCTCGATCGGCCGCGTCGTCGTGATCGGCGGCGGCTTCGGCGGCGCGACCGCGGCCCGCTACCTGCGGATGTGGGGCGGCAACGTCGACGTCACGCTCGTCGAGCGCAACGCGAGCTTCATCTCCTGCCCGATCTCCAACCTGGTGGTCGGCGGCTACCGCCAGATCGGCGACGTCACCCGCGGCTACGACACGCTCAAGAGCGTCGGCGTCAAGGTCGTGCAGGGCGACGTGGTCGCGATCGACCCGGTGGGCCGCAAGGTCCGCCTGGCCAGCGGCACGGAACTGGCCTACGACCGCCTGGTGCTGTCGCCCGGCATCGACTTCATGCTCGAGCCGATCGGCGGCCTGGCCGCTGCGCTCGACTCGGGACGCGTCGTGCATTCGTGGAAGGCCGGCCCGCAGACGGTGGCGCTGCGCAACCAGCTCACCGCGATGCCCGACGGCGGCGTGGTCGCGATCACGATCCCGCGCGTGCCCTACCGCTGCCCGCCCGGCCCGTACGAGCGCGCCTGCATGATCGCCAGCTACCTGAAGACGGCGAAGCCGCGCTCCAAGCTGCTGGTGCTCGATGCCAACCCCGAGGTGCAGTCGAAGAAGGCGCTGTTCGAGAAGGCCTTCGCCGACCACTACAAGGGCATCCTCGAGTATCGGCCGAACGCCGAGGTCAAGGAGGTGTCCGGCACGATGGCGAAGACCGACTTCGACGACGTCAAGGCCGACGTGCTCAACGTCGTGCCGCCGCAGCGCGCCGCCGACATCGCGGTCCGCGCCGGGGTGGTGAACGTCGCGCAGCGCTGGGTCGGCGTCGACTGGCTGACCATGGAGTCGACCGCGGTCAAGGGCATCCACGTGCTCGGCGACGCGACCTTCTCGGCCCCCGCGATGCCGAAGTCGGGGCACATGGCCAACCAGCATGCGAAGGTCGCCGCGGCCGCGATCATCCAGCTGCTCAAGGGCGAGGCGGTGAACGCGACGCCGGTGGTGATGAACACCTGCTACAGCTTCGTCACCCAGCGCGACGTGATCCACGTCGCCTCGGTCCACCAGTACGACGCCGCGGAGAAGACCTTCAAGACCGTCCCGGGTTCGGGCGGCGTGTCGGCGGCGGCCAACCAGATCGAAGGCCGCTACGCACTCTCGTGGGCCGACAACATCTGGGCGGACATGCTGGCCGGCTGATGCTCGGCGCCGCGGGCCCGTCCAGGCGGGCTCGACCGGCTCACCGACGCCGGGGGCGCCGTGCCGCGAGGCACGGCGCCCTCGTCACTTCATGCCGCTGACGAACGCGGCGACCGCCCGCATCTCGGCTTCGGACAGGCGGCTCGCGATCAGGTGCATCGAGGCGTTCTCCGCGGTCTTCTCGCGCGCGCCGAACTGCCGCAGCTGACGCACCACGTACATCGCGTGCTGACCCGCGAGGCGCGGGATCGCCTCGCCGCCGTGTCCGTCGGCGCCATGGCAGGCGACGCATGCGGGGACGCCTGCGGTGACGTTGCCGCCGGTCCAGAGGGCGCGCCCCGCGAAGGCGAGCGCCGGGTCCTCGACCGGGTGCACGTGGGTGGGCCGCGAGGCGTACCACGCGCCGAGTGCGGCGAAGTCCGCCTCGCTCAGCTCGGCGACCATCGGCTGCATCGTCGAATTACGGCGTGCACCGCTCTTGAAGGCGGCGAGCTGACGCGCGACGTAGGTGGCGTTCTGGCCTGCCAGCCGCGGGAAGGCCGGTGTCGAGCTCTCGCCGTCGGGCCCGTGGCAGACCGCGCACTGCCCCTGCACGATCTCCTCCGCCCGAGCCAGGTCGGCGGCACGCGCCCCCGGCGCCGCGTCCGAACCGCGAGCCCCTGCAGCGGCCGCCAGCATCGCGATCACGCCCAGCGCGGCCACGGCGGCCCGTCGAGTCCCTCTCCCCATCCTCATCCCCTCATCTCGACACGGGAACACCGGCCCCGAAGGTCCGGCTGGTCGGCACCGACTGGTCGATCAGGCCGCTCGGCCGGCCGTCGACGAGACGGTCGGTCACCGACGCGGCCGCCCACATGCAGCACAGCGTGACCCACGAGGTGATCGTGAAGACCGATGCACCCGA
>CAIUGQ010000290.1 GCA_903898725.1 uncultured Burkholderiales bacterium
GGCTGATGCTCTGCGGCGTCGCGGTGCCGCTGCTGCTCGAGGCGTACGGCGACACCGCCTGGCCGCTCGCCTGGCAGGCGATGGGCGTGGCCAGCCTCGCGATGGCCGCGGCCGCGACCTGGGCGGCCTGGAACATCGAGGAGCCGGGGGCCGCACCGGGCAGCGCCGACTGGCGGCTCGCGGACTTCGTGCCGCAGTACCTGTCCTACGTGTGCTTCGGACTCGGCTACATCGGCTACATGACCTTCGTGATCGCCTGGATGCGCGTCAACGGCGCGGGTACCGGCATCGTGATCGCGGTCTGGACCGTGCTGGGCGCCGCGACGCTCGCCGCGCCCGCGGTCTGGGCCGGTCCGTGCGAGCGCTGGCGTGGCGGCCGGCCGCTCGCGGCGGTGATGGCGGTGCTCGCGACCGGCGCGATGCTGCCGATGCTCTCACTGCACCCGGCGGCGCTGCTCGCGTCGGCCGCGCTCTTCGGCGTCGCGATGTTCAGCGCGCCTTCGGCGGTCAGCAGCCTCATCAAGCACCTGCTCCCCAAGCCCGCCTGGGGCTCGGCGATGGCCACCTTCACCATCGCGTTCGCCGCGAGCACCATCGTCGGACCCGTGGCGACCGGCTGGGTCGCCGACCGGTTCGGGTCGCTGCGCCCGGGCCTGACCGCATCGGCCGCGGTGCTGCTGCTCGGGGCGCTGCTCGCGCTCGCGCAGCGCGACCCGCGGCCGCGCTGAGGCCGGACAGGGTCGGTCGCGATTTGCCGGGCCGGGCCGGGCCGGGCCGAGCCGCGCTCGGCGCGGCGCCGGCGGACCCGCTCAGCGCGGGCCGAACAGTCCGGCGTCGCGCATCGCGTCGACGCTGGTGCGGGCCAGCGCGCCGATCTGCACCGGTGCGTCGTCGGCGACCGGACTCGTCGCCCGCACCGACCACATCTCGCGGCCGCTGGCGGCGTCGAGCACCGCGCTGCCCATGCCGTACGAGGTCTGCGGGCGCACGCCGCCCAGCGGCACCGACATGCCGATGCCGCCGAAGCCGATGCCGCCTCGGCCCCCGCCGAAGCCGCCGCCGAAGCCGAAGCCCATCGACGGGCCGTACGAGGCCTGCGTGACGCCCGCGACGTTCACCGCCGCGGCGATCGCGGCGACCGCGCCGGCCTCGCGCGCGGCCTTCGCCACCGCTTCATGGCCCCCGGCGGGATCCACGGGCATCGGAGCGGTCAGCGGCTGGCCGCCCGCCTCGCGCACGGCGGCGACGTAGCGGTCCTCGCACAGGCGCGCGAGCGTCGAGTCGGGGCCGCGGCAGCTCACCAGCACCTTCTGATCGCGCAGCGAGCGTGTCGCGAAGGCCGGGTCGGACCACTGACCGTCGATGCGCGGCGTCGCGCAGCCGGCGACGAGCAGGGCCGCGGCAGCGGCGAGACAGGGGCGGCGGATCGGGTTCATCGGGGTGAGGCTCCTCGTGCTTCGCCGTACGGGCACGGCGCGTGCCCGGCGGACCGTCATCATGCCCGTCGCCGCGACAGCGCGACACCGAGACCCGCCAGCAGCAGGCCCGCGGCGATCATCACCGACGCATGCCCGACCGCGGGACCGATCCGGGCGGCCAGCGCCACCCCGACCGACTGGCCCATGAAGATCGCGACCGCGAAGAGGCCGATGGCGGTGGCACGCGCCTCCGGGGCGAGCTGGGTGGCGAAGGTCTGCAGGGTGTTGTGCAGCATGTAGAAGCCGACGCCGGCCAGCCCGCAGCCGCCCATCGCCGCGGCGAAGGTGGCCAGGCCCGCCGGCGGGCGCGCCAGCAGCGCCACCACGAGGTAGCCGACCGCGATCAGCACGCCGCCCAGCACCAGCAGCCGGCGCTCGCCGAGCCGCGGGATCAGCCGCTTCGCGTTGGTCGCGTAGAGCAGGCCGCCCAGGCCCAGCGCGGCCACCGCGCCGCCGGCCGCCGACAGCGTCATGCCGGTCCGGTCGTGCAGCCAGGTCGGCACGAAGGCGAGCGCGCCGAACATCAGCGCCCCCTCGACGAAGGCCGCCGCCAGCAGCAGGCGTGCCCAGCCGCTGCGCAGGACCGTCGCCATGCCGCGCAGCGCGGGCACCGCGGCCGGGCGCGGCGCGTCCGTGCTGCGGGCCGCGAGCCGCAGCGCCGCGGTGCCGGTCGCGAGGAACACCACCGCGAGCACGCCGAACGCCGCCCGCCAGCCGACGGTGTCGGCCGCCAGTCCGCCGAGCACCTGGCCGGCGATCATGCCGGTGAGCGTGCCGGTCGACAGTCGCGCGAGCGTCGCCTGCCGGATCTCGTAGGCGACCGTGTCGCCGACATGGGCGATCGCGAGCGGGATGATCGCCGCGCAGCAGGCGCCGGTCAGCAGACGCGCGGCGGCGAGCGTCCCGAGGCTCGGGGCGAGCGCACAGGCGAGCGAGCCCACCGTGGCCGCGAGCGCCGCCCAGGCGACCACGCGCAGCTTGCCGAGCCGGTCACCGAGCGGGCCCCAGACCAGCTGCATCGCGCCGTAGGCGATCGTGAAGAAGGTGATCACCGAGGCCGCCGCTGCCGGCTCGCCGCCGAACTCCGCGGCGAGCGCGGGCAGCATCGGATCGGCGATCCGGATCGAGGCCATGCTGGCGAAGCCGGCCGCTGCGAGATAGGGGAGCGCGCCGCCGGCGACCCCGGCGCGTCCGGCCGCGGTGCTCAGGGCGTGGTCTGCTTGAACGTGTCGCAGGCTTCCAGCGAGCCGGTCTTCATGCCCTGGCCGAACCAGTGGGCGCGCTGCTGCCCCGAGCCGTGCGTGAAGGCGTCGGGCACGACCGTGCCCTGGGCACGCCGCATCATCTTGTCGTCGCCGATCTGCGCGGCCGCGTTCAGCCCGGCCTCGATGTCGCCGCGATCGAGCCAGTTGCGGGCCTTCTGCGAGTGATGTGCCCAGACGCCCGCGTAGCAGTCGGCCTGCAGCTCGAGGCGCACCGAGAGCTGGTTGGCCTGGCGCTCGCCGACGCGCTGCTGAGCGGCCTGCACCTGCTTCATCGTGCCCAGCAGGTTCTGGATGTGGTGGCCGACCTCGTGGGCCACCACGTAGGCGTTGGCGAACTCGCCCGGCGCCTGGAACGTCTGCTCGAGCATCCGGTAGAAGCTGAGGTCGATGTAGACCGTCTTGTCGAGCGGGCAGTAGAACGGGCCGGTCGCCGTCTGGCCGGTGCCGCAGGCGGTCGGCGTGGCGCCGTCGAACATCACCAGCTTCGGCGGCTGGTACTGCGCGCCGCCCTGCCGGAAGACCTGCTGCCAGACGTCCTCGGTGCTCGCGAGGACCACCGAGGTGAAGCGCCCGCCGTCGTCCTGCACCGGCCCGCGCTGCCCCTGGACCTGCGGCTGCTGCTGCGAGACGCCGCCGCCGCCGAGCTGACCCACGTTCTCCGCCAGCCCGAGGATGACCATCGGGTTGATGCCGAACACCCAGCTGCCGATCAGCGCGATGACGATCGTGCCGATCCCGATGCCACCCCGGCGCCCGCCGGGCATGCGCATGCCCCGCCGGTCCTCGACGTTGTCGCTCTGCCGTCCGTCTTCCCAGCGCATGGTGATCCTCGTGCGGCGATCCGCCGTGATGGCCGGATTCTAGCCTGCGGCCCCCTGCGCGCCCGGGGTGTGGGGCGGCCCGCCGTTCCGTGCCCCGCCGGCCGTGCCGGGGTGCGCGTCGGCCGGCGGGCCGGCCCGCACCAGCCAGTCGAGCACCGCCTGCCGGAAGGCCTCCGGCTGCTCGTGCATCGGCCAGTGGCCGGTGTCGAACCCCTGCACGCGGTGCGCCGGATCGGCCTCGAGCGCGGCCACCCAGTCGGGCGAGTGGAACGCGACCGGCTTGCGGCGGCCGTGGAGGTACAGCATCGGGCAGGGCGGGCGGAAGGCGCCCAGGTTCGCGCCGGCGCGCGCATAGCGGCCGCTCCAGACCATCGCGTACGGATAGTCCATCGACGAACCGATCGTCTCCGGCGCGCCCGGGGCACCGGCCAGTCTCGCGAACCCGCGGGTCATCGCGTCGCCGACGCGCCCACCGACGGTCCATGCCAACGCGAGCCAGAGCTGGTAGCCCGCCACCATCGCGCCACCCGCGAGTCCGAGCGCACGGCGGTGCGCCGCCGAGCCGGCATCACCGATGTCCACGCCGACCATGCGCCGCACCCGGTCCGGATGCCGCACCGCCCAGGTGTAGCCGAACAGGCAACCCCAGTCGTGCACCAGCAGTTCCACGGGCGCGTCGGGCGAGACCGCGTCGGCGATCCGTGTCAGCAGCGCCAGCGTCTCGTCGAGCGTGGCCGAGCGGCGACCCGCCGTCACGTCGAAGCCCGGGAGCGTGAACCGCACGCAGCGCCGGTGGGCGCGCAGCGCGTCCACCGTCCCGTCCCACAGCCGGTGGGTGTCCGGCCAGCCGTGCACCATCAGCAGCGCGGGGCCGTGATCGCCGTCGACGTGGATCGGGATGCCGTCGAGGTGGAATGCGGGGGCGGGATCGGCTGGCACGGGCAGTGGCTCCGCGGGGGATGGGTCGGGACGCGTGTCGGCCGGCTGCGCGCTCGGAGGCCTGCGGCCCGCGCGTATCATCGCGGGCGCGGGCCTCTAGCTCATGGTGGTCAGAGCAGCGGACTCATAATCCGTTGGTGCCGGGTTCGACCCCCGGGGGGCCCACCAACCCCAGCCGCACGAACCGCTCGATCAGCGCATTCGTCTCCTGCGGCGCCTCCAGCATCGTGAAGTGCCCGCAGGCGATGGTCTCGATCCGCGCGCGCGGCACGGTCTCGAGCACCGCGCGCGAGAACGGCGTCAGCTCGCCCGCCTGCACCGGCACGCGGTTCAGCTCGGTGTCGAAGAGCGTCGACTGGATCGCCAGCACCGGCACATCGATCGTGCGCAGCACGGTGCGCGCGCGCGTCGAGTTCCAGCGGACCATGTCCACCACCAGCCGGCGCGCGAACGCGCGGTCGATGTCGCCCGCGCGGGCATCCACGGCGTCACGCACCGCCCGAGGGGTCGCCTCGACATGGAAGTCGCGGTACAGGCCTGCGAGGAAGGCCTCGATGCCGAGCGCGTCGATCTTCGCCTCGGTGGCGGCGACGATCGCGGCCGGCTCGCCCTCGATGAAGCTGCCGTCGACATAGACCAGGCCGCGCACGCGCCCCCGCGAACGGTCGAAGGCTTCGGAGATCACGCGACAGCCCATGCTGTGCCCGACGAGGACCGCATCGTGCACGTCGAGCGCATCGAGCGTCGCGTTCACCGCCGCACCCAGCGCGGCGATGCCGGGCTCGGCGGGTGCGGCCGATCGGCCGTGGCCGGGCAGGTCGATCGCGATGCAGCGGTGCGTGGCCGACAGCGTCTGCACCTGCGGCGCCCAGTCTGCATGGCTGCACGAGAAGCCGTGCACGAAGACGAGCGCCGGGGCGCCGCGTCCGGTGTCGGTGGCATGGACGGACGGCGCTGAGCGGGAGGGCGTCATGTCGGGGGGTGTCGTGTCGGTGCAGGTGAACGCAGGGCTGGAGAACGCGGGAGTGCCGTGGGGCGTGCGAGGGCAGGGCAGGGGACCGCAGCCTCGGCGCGCCGCGTCAGGCATCGCGCACCGGCAGCAGCCCCGCGGCGACGGTCCGCGACGGCACGGCGAACACGCCGGCGCCGAGGTGATGCAGCGTGTGCAGCTCGGTGTTGTCGTCCCGGAACGACCAGCGGCCGTCGGCGAACACGCGGTCGTCGGCCTGCGCGGAGACGACCTCGACGAAGAAGGTGTCGTACGCGGCCTCGGTGTGCGGCTCGGCGATCACGCGTGCCTCCATCCAGGCGACGCAGCCCTCGACGCAGGGCAGGCCGAGCGCCGGTCCGTCGAACCAGCCGATGCCGTAGCGCAGGAACTTGTCGGTGTCATGGAGCTCGGGGTCGTGGCCGCTCACGCTGCCGACGGTCCAGACCAGGTCGGCCTGCGCCCGGCAGGGCACGCACAGCGCGAGCATGCCCGTCGCGGCGATCAGCTCGCGGGTGTAGGTCTTGCGGTCGATCACCACCGCGATGCGGGGCGGCGCGAACTCGACCGGCATCGACCACGCGGCGGCCATCAGGTTGCGCCGGCCGGCGTGGGCGGCGCTCACCAGCACGGTCGGGCCGTGGTTGATGAGCCTGCAGGCACGTTCGGGATCGACGGTGGCGCGCATGACGCGATACGGTGACGGGATCGCGCGTAGCGTACGCCACCGACTCCGGGAGCCGTTCCATGACCCGACCCACCCCGCGCGTGCGCGCGCTCGCCGCCGCGCTGCTCGTTGCGCTGCTCGCCGTCGCCGCATGGTTCCGCCCGCTCGACGATGCGGCCGGCGAGCACCTCGACCGAGGCATGACGGCGGCCTTCGCGGCCTTCGCCACCGCGCGCGCCCTCAACGGCGTGATCTCGCTCGTGCAGAGCGCGCAGGTCTCCGCCCAGTTCGGCGTGGGCATGAGCGTGGCGCCCGGCGAGCTGCTCGACCCGGTCAACGACCTGATCGAGCGCTTCTCCGATGCGATGCTCGCCGCGACGGTCGCCTTCGGCGTGCAGAAGGTGCTGCTCGCGGTCGGCGGGCACTGGGTGGTCGCGCTGCTGCTGGGCGCGGCCTCGCTCGCCTGGGCGGGCCTGGCGATCGCGGGGCGGCCGAGTCCGCGCTGGCTGCTGCGGGCGGTCGCGCTGCTGCTGCTGGCGCGCTTTGCCGTGCCGGTGGCGGCCGTCGGCACCGACCTGCTCGCCCGGACCTTCCTCGCCTCGCAGCAGCAGGCGTCGAACCAGGCGATCGAGGCGCTGACCGGCGAGGCGCGGGTCGTCGCGCAGGGCGGGCCGGGCGCGCCGGCCGGCACGGCGGGCAACGGCGAGCCGGGTGCCGCGAACCCGTCGCTGCGCGAGTGGTGGGCGCGCGGGGTCGAGCTCGGCCCGCGCATCGAGGCCCTGGCCCGGACCGCCGGGCGCCTGGCCGAGCACGTCACCCAGCTGATCGTGGTCTTCCTGCTGCAGACGCTGCTGTTCCCGCTGGCGCTGGCCTGGGGGATGTGGCGGGCGGTGCAGTCCGCGTTCCGCGCAGCACCGGACTGACCACGGCCGGGCTGAGGACGGCCTGAGCGACCACGGCCAGACCGGGCAGCCAGACCGGCGGGGGTTGCCAGTCGGCAACATTTGGGATAAATTTCCCAAATCATGTCCGACACCACCTCTCCCGCCCGTGCCCTGCAGCTCGCCGTGCTGCGTGTCATGCGAGCGCTCGCACGGGTCCTGATCCGCAACGGCCTGGACCTGCCGGCCTTCGTCGAGCTCGCCAAGCGGGCCTGGGTCGACGTCGCCCTGGGCGACTTCACGATCCCGGGGCGCAAGCCCTCGGTGTCCCGCGCCTCGCTGCTCACTGGCCTGACGCGCAAGGACGTGCAGCGTCTGCTCGACGCCCGGGACGACACGACGGCCTCGGCCGCGCTGCCCGACCACCGCGCCGCCCGGGTCATCGCCGGCTGGGTGCACGACGCGGCGTTCGGCGCCGACGGGGCGCCCGCCGTGCTCGCCTTCGACGGTGACGGCGCGAGCTTCTCGGCGCTGGTGCGCCGCTACGGCGGCGACGTCCCGCCGCGCGCCGTGCTCGACGAGCTGCTGCAGGTCGGCAACGTCGAGCGGGCCGAGGACGGCCGGCTGCGCCTGCTGACCCGCTTCTACCTGCCGCGCGCCAACGATGCCGCTCGGCTCGGCATCCTGGGCACCGACGTCGCCTGGCTGATCGGCACGATCGACCACAACCTGCAGGGCCGCGAGCCCCCGCGGTTCCAGCGCAAGGTGACCTACGACAACCTGCCGGTCGAGGCGGTGGACGCGTTCCGCACGCTGTCGGCCCGGCATGCCCAGGAGCTCATCGAGCTGCTGGGCGACTGGCTCGCCCGCCATGACCGCGACACCAACCCTGCCGTCGAAGGCACGGGTCGGATGCGCGCGGGCGTCGGCGTCTTCTATTTCGAGGAAACCCTCGCACCCCGTTCCGAAGGAGATCAACCGTGAACCCCCATCCCAACCGCGGCCTGCGCGCCGCCCTGGTCGCGTTCGCCTCGGTCGCCTCGCTCGCCGCCTGCGGCGGCGGCGCCGACGGCACCGGCGCGCAGAGCTCCACGGGCAGCGTCGTCTCCGCCCCGACCGCCACCGGCACCCAGGCCTATTCGGCGGGCGTGATGTCGAAGGGCAGCGTGATCCTCAACGGCGTGCGCTACGACGACAGCAGCGCGCAGATCGCCGACGACCGCAACCGCAGCGCGGCCCAGCTCGCCGACGGCATGCGCGTCAAGCTGCGCGGACGGATCTCCGACGACGGCGTCTCCGGCACCGCCGATCGCCTCAGCATCGAGCCCGAGCTGCGCGGCACGGTCGGCACGGTCGAGGCCACCGCGGTGCCGCCCGCCTTCACGGTCGGCGGCGTCCGTGTCCTCGTCGCCGACACCACCGTTTTCGCCGACGGCGCGACCCTCGCCGGCATCGCGGGTCGGCGTGTCGAGGTCCATGGCCTGCGCGATGCCGCGGGCACGATCCGCGCGAGCCGCGTCGAGGTGCTCACCGGCACGACGACAGCCGATTCGCTGCGCGGCCGGATCGTCGCGGTCGCGTCCTCGAGCGCCTTCACGATGACCGGCGGCGCGAGCGGCACGGTCTCGGTGACCCTGAGCGGCACGCCCACGTTCACGCCGTCCGGCTGCGGCGTCTCGGTGCTCGCCGCGGGGGCCGAGGTCGAGGTGCACGGCAGCTTCTCCGGCAGCACGGCCAACACGTTCTCGGCCACGAGCCTGGAATGCGAGGACCTGTTCGACGACTCGACCGGCGTGCGCCCGCCCTCGGGCAGCCGCAACGAGCTCGAGGGCTTCGTGGCAGGCCTGAACACGAC
>CAIUGQ010000291.1 GCA_903898725.1 uncultured Burkholderiales bacterium
CCATGCGGATGAACTGCTTGAGCATCTGCTCGGTCACGGTGAAGTCGGCGATGACGCCGTCCTTCATCGGGCGGATCGCCTCGATGTTTCCCGGGACCTTGCCGAGCATCTGCTTGGCTTCCTTGCCGACCGCCGCGATGGTCTTCTTGCCGTTCGGGCCGCCTTCCTGACGGATGGCGACGACCGACGGCTCGTTCAGGACGATGCCCTTTCCCCGGACGTAGATCAGGGTATTGGCCGTCCCGAGGTCGATGGCGAGGTCGTTGGAGAAATACTTTCGAAAGAATCCGAACATCGTCGGTTCCGCGCTTTATGGGTGTGGTTGGGACGCTCGGGCTGGCATCCGGAGAGGTCGCATCGTCTGCGATTCGCCTCTGGAATGAGCCTGAATCTCCTCATAAACGACGCGAATCATACCTTATAATTCCTTCAGTTCACTACGAAAATCGGGGTTTTCCACTGTCTCTCACAGCTGCCGACGTGGCGCGGATCGCAGAGCTCGCCCGTCTTGAACTCACCGCCGACGAGGCCGACCGCACCCTCGGGCAACTGAACCGGGTCCTCGAACTGATCGAGGCCCTGCAGGCCGTCGACACCACCGGTGTCGCGCCGATGACCCACGCCGGTGACATGGTCTTGCGCCTGCGTCCCGATGCCGTCACCGAACCCGACCGCCGCGACGACTACCAGCGCGTCGCGCCGGCGGTCGACCACGGCCTGTACCTGGTCCCGCGGGTGATCGAATGAGCGCCTGGCACGAGCGTTCCCTCGCCGACCTGCGCCGCGCCCTCGATGCCGGCGAGACCAGCGCCGTCGCGCTCGCCGACCACTTCCTCGGCCGGATCGCGACCTCTACCCTGAACGCGTTCATCGACGTGCGCCCCGATGCGACGCTCGAAGCGGCCCGTGCGGCCGACGAGCGGCTCGCCCGTGGCGAGCGCGCACCACTGCTGGGCGTGCCGCTGGCGCACAAGGACATCTTCGCGACCCGCGGCTGGCGCTCCACCGCCGGCTCCCGGATGCTCGAGGACTACGTGAGCCCGTTCGACGCGACCGTCGTCGAGCGGCTGGCCGCGGCCGGTGCCGTCTGTCTCGGCAAGACGAACTGCGACGAGTTCGCGATGGGCTCCTCGAACGAGCACTCTCACTTCGGTCCGGTCCGCAATCCCTGGGACCACGCGGCGGTGCCGGGCGGCTCCTCCGGCGGCTCGGCGGCGGCGGTCGCCGCGGGCCTCGCGCCGCTGGCCACCGGCACCGACACCGGCGGTTCGGTGCGCCAGCCGGCGGCGATGTGCGGCATCACCGGGATCAAGCCCACCTACGGGCGGGTGTCGCGCTTCGGGATGATCGCGTACGCCTCCAGCCTCGATCAGGGCGGCGCGTTCGGCGCGTCGGCGGCCGATTGCGCGGCGCTGCTGACCGCGATGTCCGGCTTCGACCCGAAGGACGCCACCAGCATCGACCGGCCGGCGGACGACCATGCCGCGGGCCTCGCCGCCTCGCCCGTGCCGGTCGGCCGCGCCGCGAAGGCCGGTGCCTCGACGCCGCTCGCCGGGCTGCGGGTCGGCGTGCCGCGGGAGTTCTTCGGCGAAGGCCTGGCGCCCGACGTCGAGGCGGCGGTGCGGGGCGCGCTCGCCACGCTCGAGTCGCTCGGCGCCGAGCTGCACGAGGTGTCGCTGCCGCGCACCCGGCTCGCGATCCCGGCCTACTACGTGATCGCGCCGGCCGAGGCGTCGAGCAACCTGTCGCGCTTCGACGGCGTGCGCTACGGCCACCGCGCCGAGCACCCGGCGGACCTGCGCGACCTGTATCGCCGCAGCCGCGCCGAGGGCTTCGGCGAGGAGGTCCGGCGGCGGATCATGGTCGGCACCTACGTGCTGTCGCACGGCTACTACGACGCCTACTACCTGCAGGCCCAGAAGCTGCGGCGGCTGATCGCCGAAGACTTCGCGACGGTCTTCGAGCGGGTCGACGTCATCGCGGGCCCGGTCGCGCCGACGGTCGCCTGGGACCTCGGCGAGCAGGCCGACGACCCGGTGCGCGACTACCTCGCCGACGTCTACACGCTGGGGACCTCGCTCGCCGGGCTGCCCGGCCTGTCGATGCCGGCGGGGTTCGGCGCGCGCGGGCGGCCGGTCGGCGTGCAGCTGATCGGCGACCGGTTCGCCGAGACCCGGCTGCTCGCGGTCGCGGACCGCTTCCAGCAGGCGACGGACTGGCACCTGCGGCGCCCGCCGGCATGACACCGGCCGCGCGCATGCGGGCCCGGGTCTGCGCCGTCGCCGCCGCCCTGGCGGTGGCCGGCTGCGCGGCGGGGTCCGGGCCGCGGCCCGCGCCGATCGCCGACCGCGCGATCGACCTGACGGGCCGGTGCGCACAGACCGAGGAGGACGGCTTTCGCGAGGAGGCACGCCTGGTGGTGCGCGCCAGCCGCGTCGACGAGCTGAGCTGGCGGCTGTGGGTGGGTCGACGGGGCACCTGCGGCTTCGAGCTCGCCGACTTCACCCAGGTGCGCAGCCGGCCGTCGATCGAGCTGGCCGCGCGCGACGGCAGCGCCTGCAAGCTGATGGTCTGGCAGGAGCCGCGGCGCGTGACGCTCGCGCATGCCGGCTGCGAGGCCCGCTGCACCCCGGGCATCTACGAAGAGGCGTGGCCGGTGATGTTCGAGCCGCGTGACGGCGGCTGCGCCACGCGATGAAGAGGCAACGATGACAGCTTGGGAAGTCGTGATCGGGCTGGAGACACACGTCCAGCTCGCCACCCGCTCGAAGATCTTCTCGGGCGCCTCGACCGCGTTCGGCGCGCCGCCGAACACGCAGGCCAGCCCGGTGGACCTGGCGCTGCCGGGCGTGCTGCCGGTGTTCAACGCCGCCGCGCTCGACTGCGCGGTGAAGTTCGGGCTGGCGGTGGGCGCGCAGATCGCGCCGCGCTCGGTGTTCGCGCGCAAGAACTACTTCTATCCGGACCTGCCCAAGGGCTACCAGATCAGCCAGTACGAGATCCCGGTGGTGCAGGGCGGGTCGCTGCCGATCGTCTGGGAGCAGGGTGGCGAGCCGCGCGAGAAGGTCGTGCGGCTCACGCGTGCGCACCTCGAGGAGGACGCGGGCAAGTCGCTGCACGAGGACGCGATGCGCGCGCTCGGCGGGGCCGCGCTCGGTGGCATGTCGGGCATCGACCTGAACCGCGCGGGCACGCCGCTGCTGGAGATCGTCACCGAACCCGACATGCGCTCCTCGGCCGAGGCCGTCGCCTATGCGCGCGCTTTGCACGGGCTGGTCACCTGGCTCGGCATCTGCGACGGCAACATGCAGGAGGGCTCGTTCCGCTGCGACGCCAACGTCTCGGTGCGGCCGGTCGGGCAGGCCGAGTTCGGCACCCGCTGCGAGATCAAGAACCTCAACTCGTTCCGCTTCATGCAGCAGGCGATCGAGTACGAGGTGCGCCGGCAGATCGAGGTGATCGAGGACGGCGGACGGATCGTCCAGGAGACCCGGCTGTACGACCCCGACCGCGACGAGACCCGGTCGATGCGCTCCAAGGAGGATGCGCACGACTACCGCTACTTCCCCGACCCGGACCTGCCGCCGCTGGTGGTCGAGCCGGCGCTCGTCGAGCGCATCCGCGCGGCGCTGCCCGAGCTGCCCGGCGCGATGCGCGAGCGGCTGCAGCGCGACCTCGGCCTGTCCGCCTACGACGCGGTCACGCTGACCTCGAGCCGCGCGGTCGCCGCGTATTTCGAGGACACCGTCGCGGCGCTGCCCGATGCCGCGGCGCAGGCCAAGCTCGCCGCGAACTGGACGATGGGTGAGGTGGCCGCGCGGCTCAACCGCGAGGGCCTGGAGATCGGCGCGTGTCCGGTCTCGCCGGTGCAGCTCGCGGCGCTGATCGGGCGGATCGCCGATGGCACCGTGTCCGGCAAGATCGCCCGCGAGGTGTTCGCCGCAATCTGGGACGAGCGTCGCCCCGAGCCCGACGCGGCCGATCGGGTCATCGAGGCGAAGGGTCTGAAGCAGATCAGCGACACCGGTGCGCTGGAGAAGATCGTCGACGAGGTGCTCGCCGCCAATCCGACGTCGGTCGAGGAGTTCCGCGCCGGCAAGGAGAAGGCCTTCAACGCGCTGGTCGGTCAGGCGATGAAGGCCACGAAGGGCAAGGCCAACCCGCAGCAGGTCAACGACCTGCTGCGCAGGAAGCTGGGGTGAGGACGGGTTGGCCGGCGGTGCGCCGGCGGCGCCTGCTCGGCGCCGGCGCGGGCATGCTGGTGGTCACGCTGACGGGCGCCTGCACGG
>CAIUGQ010000292.1 GCA_903898725.1 uncultured Burkholderiales bacterium
ACCACGAACTGCAGCGGCACGCTGCCGGCCGCCGGGTCGACGAACTGCGGGATGAAGGCCAGGAAGAACGCGGCCGTCTTGGGGTTCAGCGCCTCGACCCACATGCCGTCCCGGAACGCACGCCGCGTGCCGAGGGGCGGCGAGGCGTCCGCAGCCGACGCGGCGAGCGTGGCGTCCCGGCGCGCGCCGAGGATCGTCCGCACGCCGATCCAGACCAGGTACAGCGCGCCGAGCACCTTGAGCACGGTGAACAGTTCGGCGCTGGCCATCACCAGGGCGGAGACGCCGAGCGCGCCCGCGAGGACGTGGAACAGGCCGCCCAGGCCCGTGCCGAAGCTCGACGCGATGCCCTCGGCACGCCCGGCCGCGAGCGTGCGCGCCGCCACGTAGAAGATGCCCGGCCCGGGCGTGACCGCGAGCACGGCGGCGGCTGCGAAGAAGAGCGCGAACTGGGTGAGCTCCGGCATGGGGCGGCCTGGTGCGGGGCTGATCGGGTCCCGATTCTAGACCGTCGCGGCGCGCGCCCTGGCGAGCTGCGGCGCACCGCGGCAGGCCGGCAGGTCGCGGTGACGTGGCGCCAATGAGAACGGCCGCCTTGCGGCGGCCGTTCACGCACCTTCGCGCCGGTTGCCCGGCGGTCGGGCCGGACTCAGCGCGGCGCCATGCGGATCGCGCCGTCGAGGCGGATCACCTCGCCGTTGAGCATCGGGTTCTCGAAGATCTGCTGCACGAGCTGCGCGTACTCGGGCGGGCGGCCCAGCCGCGAGGGGAAGGGCACCTGCCTGCCCAGCGAGTCCTGCGCCTCCTGCGGCAGCCCCAGCAGCAGCGGCGTGAGGAACAGGCCCGGCGCGATGGTCACCACGCGAACCCCGTCGCGGGCCAGGTCGCGGGCGATCGGCAGCGTCATGCCGACGATGCCGCCCTTGGAGGCCGAGTAGGCCGCCTGCCCGATCTGGCCGTCGAAGGCGGCGACCGATGCGGTGTTGACGATCACGCCCCGCTCGCCCTCGGCGCTCGGTTCGTTGCGGCACATCGCGGTGGCCGCCAGCCGGATCATGTTGAAGGTGCCGATCAGGTTGACGTTGATGACACGCACGAAGTCGGCGAGCTTGTGCGGCCCGTCCTTGCCGACCGTCTTGCCCGGCGTGCCGATGCCCGCGCAGTTCACCAGCCCGCGCAGGGTGCCGAAGGCGAGCGCGGCGTCGACCACCGCCTGGCCGTCGGCCTCGGAGGTGACGTCGCACTTGACGAACCGGGCCGCCGCGCCGAGTGCGCGGACCTTCTCGTCGCCGAGCGCCGCATTGACGTCGGCGATCACCACCTTGCCGCCGCCGGCGACGATCGCGTCGGCGGTCGCGCCGCCGAGTCCGGACGCGCCGCCGGTGACGATGACTACGGTGTCCTTGAATTGCATCGTTGAGTCCTTGGAAGGTCAGAGGGCCGCGGACACCTCGACGCGGCGCGCCTCGCGCCCGTCGCCGGCATCCATCTGGACGGGCTTCTGCATCACGAGGCGATCGGCTGCGATGCCGGCGCCGGTCAGCAGGTCGACGACCATCTTCGCGCGGCCCTTCGCGAGCTCGGCGTTCTGTTCGGCGTTGCCGGTGCTGTCGTGGAAGCCCGAGACCGAGAGTTTCGCATCCGGCACGGCCTTCGCCCATTCCACGATCTTCGCGACCGACGTCGCCGCGTCGGCGGGTGCGGCCGTGGCGCCCGTCTCGAAGTAGATCTTCGCCGTCTCGGGGCGGGGCAGGGCGGCGGGCGCCGCCATCGGCGCGGCGGCCGGTGCCGTCGCGACGACCGCGGCCGGTGCCGCCGAATGCGGCTTGGCCTGCGGCGTGCCCGTGCCGCCGATGACCGGCACCAGCAGCAGTGCCACGATGTTGATGATCTTGATCAGCGGGTTCACCGCCGGGCCGGCCGTGTCCTTGTACGGATCGCCCACCGT
>CAIUGQ010000293.1 GCA_903898725.1 uncultured Burkholderiales bacterium
AGCGCGCGGCGGTCGCCGCGCCGGAGGCCGCAGCGTCGGACGTCGACGGCTGGTTCGCGCAGCGCGGCTGGTCGCCGTTCGCCTTCCAGCGCGAGGTCTGGGCGGCGACCGCGCGCGGCGAGTCGGGGCTGCTGCATGCGACCACCGGCGCCGGCAAGACCTATGCGGTCTGGTTCGCCGCGCTGTCGGCGGCGCTCGCCGAGCGCACGGCCGCCGCCGGCCTGCCGCAGCGCTGGTCACACGCCGGGCTCAAGCTGCTCTGGATCACGCCGATGCGGGCCCTCGCCGCCGACACCACCCGTGCGCTGGCCGAGCCGCCGCCCGGCCTCGGCCTCGACTGGACCGTGGGCCTGCGGACCGGCGACACCGCCTCCGCCGAGCGCGCGCGCCAGGACCGCCGCCTGCCCGATGCACTGGTCACCACCCCCGAGAGCCTGACGCTGATGCTGTCGCGCGCCGACAGCCCCGAGCGGCTCGGCCGCGTCGCGATGGTGGTCGTCGACGAGTGGCACGAGCTGGTCGGCGGCAAGCGCGGCGTGCAGGTGCAGCTCGCGCTCGCGCGGTTGCGCCGGCTCAATCCGGCGCTGGTGGTCTGGGGCCTGTCGGCGACGCTCGGCAACCTCGGGCAGGCGATGGGGGTGCTGCTCGCGCGGCCCGGCGGGCGGCTGGTGCAGGGCGTGCTGCCCAAGACGCTGACGGTGGACACGCTGCTGCCCGAGTCGACCGAGCGCTTCCCCTGGGGCGGGCACCTCGGCACGCGGATGCTCGGCCCGGTGGTGGCCGAGATCGACCGGAGCGCGAGCACGCTGGTGTTCACCAACACGCGCTCGCAGGCCGAGCTCTGGTATCAGGCGCTGCTCGAGGCGCGACCCGACTGGGCGGGGCTCATCGCGCTCCATCACGGCTCGCTCGACAAGGCCGTGCGCGAGTGGGTCGAGGCCGGCCTCAAGGACGGGCGCCTGAAGGCGGTGGTGTGCACCTCGAGCCTCGATCTCGGCGTGGACTTCTCGCCGGTCGAGCGGGTGCTGCAGATCGGCAGCCCCAAGGGCGTGGCGCGCCTGATGCAGCGCGCGGGCCGCTCGGGGCACTCGCCCGGGCGGCCGTCGCGGGTCACGCTGGTGCCGACGCATGCGCTCGAGCTGGTCGAGGGCGCGGCCGCGCGCGATGCGGTCGCCGCGCGGGCCATCGAACCGCGCGAGTCGCCGTCCAAGCCGCTCGACGTGCTGGTGCAGCACCTGGTGACGATCGCGGCCGGCACGGGCTTCGTGGCGCACGAGCTGCTCGCCGAGGTCCGCGGCTGCGAGGCGTACGCCACGCTCACCGACGACGAGTGGCGCTGGGCGCTCGACTTCGTCGTGCGCGGCGGCCAGTCGCTGCTCGCCTATCCGGAGTACCGCCGTGTCGTGCCCGACGAGGCGGGCGTGCATCGCGTGCCCGACCGCGCGATCGCGCGTCGGCACCGGATGTCGATCGGCACCATCGTCGCCGACGCCACGATGTCGGTGAAGTACCAGACCGGCGGCACGATCGGCACGGTGGAGGAGGGCTTCGTCTCGCGCCTGAAGCGCGGCGACTGCTTCCTGTTCGCCGGTCGTCTGCTCGAGCTGCTCCGCGTCCACGAGATGACCGCGTACGTCAAGCGCGCCACCGGCCGACGGGCCGCGGTGCCGCGCTGGAACGGCGGCAAGATGCCGCTGTCCTCGGAGATGGCCGATGCGGTCCTGGCGCGGCTCGCGCAGGCCTCGCGCGGCGTCTTCGAGGGGCCCGAGATGCGCATGGCCGCGCCGCTGCTGCGGCTGCAGGCGACCTGGTCGCGGCTGCCCGATCCGGACACGCTGCTCGCCGAGCGGCTGCACTCGCGCGAGGGGCACCACCTGTTCCTCTATCCGTTCGCCGGGCGCCACGTGCACCTGGGGCTCGCGTCGCTGCTGGCATGGCGGGTGGCGCGGCAGGTGCCGGCGACCTTCTCGGTGGCGGTCAACGACTACGGGCTCGAGCTGCTCGCGCCCGAGCCGATCGACTGGTCGAGCCTGGCCGATGGCAGCCTGCTGGCCGACGGCGAGCTCGCGCACGACGTGCTCGCGAGCCTGAACTCGGGCGAGCTCGCGCTGCGGCGTTTCCGCGAGATCGCACGGATCTCGGGCCTGGTGTTCCAGGGGTTCCCCGGGGCACCGAAGTCGTCGCGCCAGCTGCAGGCGTCGTCGGGCCTGTTCTACGAGGTGTTCCGGCAGCACGATGCCGACAACCTGCTGCTGACCCAGGCGCAGCGCGAGGTGCTCGAGCAGGAGCTCGAGCTCGGGCGGCTGCGCGCGACGCTCGGGCGGCTGCGCGCGCGGCGGCTCGTCGAGGTCGAGCTCGAGCGGCCGGGGCCGTTCGCGTTCCCGCTGCTGATCGAGCGCCTGCGCGAGCAGGTCACCACCGAGAAGCTCTCCGACCGGGTCGCGCGGATGGTGCGCGAGCTCGAGCGCGCGGCGGGTGGTGCATAAGGGCGGCGCACAAGGGCGGCGCATAAGGGCGGCGCATAAGGGCGGCGCATAAGGGCGGCGCATAGGGGCGGCGCACAAGGGCTGCACACAAGGGCTGCGCACACGGGCGGCCCCTAAGGGCGGCCCCGGCACGCAAGGGTCGCCGCCGCGCGACGCGGTGCGCCCCGCCGGAGCGGGCCGCCGCACCGTCCGTCGGTCGCGCGCGCCCGTGCGGTTCCTCGAGCCCGCGCGGGTCCGCACACTAGCCAGGTTGGGGTGATCCCGCCCCGGGCCGCCGTATTCCCGTTCCGCGCTTGAAGACCCTGCTCGATGCTCCGCCCGCCCGCCGGCCCGACCCGGCGTCCGCGCTGCCGCCCGCCGGCGGCGGGGTCGGGCGTGCGCGCGAGCAGGGGGTGCCATTGCAGCCCCTGGCCCAGCCTCAGCCTCAGCCTCGGCTGCAGCCGCCGCCGCCGCATCGGCACCCGAATCCGCAACAGACCTCTGCGCAGCCTCAGCCGCAGCCCGCGGTCGTCGCCACCGGCGACCCGCTGCTCGCGCTGGCGCGTGCGCTCGGCGACGCCGAGGACTTCGAGACCGCGGCCGCCGCGCTGTGCACGCGGATCGCCGCCACGGTCGGCGCGGCCCGCGTGGTCCTGGGCTGGCGCACCCGCGGCCACCCGCCGACGCGTGCCGTCGCGCTGTCCGGCGCCGGCGAGCCCGAGTGGGACGGCGAGGCCCGTCGGCTGCTCGTCGCCGCGATGGACGAGGCGATCGATCAGGCGCGCGCGCTGGTCTGCCCGCCCGTCCCCGGCCAGCGCGGCGTGCTGCGCGCCCATGCGCTGCAGCTGCGCGCCGGCGGCGCCAAATCGATCGCGACGGTGCCGCTGGCGCACGGCGGCGCGGCCCACGGCGCGCTGCTCGCCGAATTCGAGCGTCCGGTCTCACCCCGCGACCTCGAGCGCCTGGGCGAGGCCGGCACGCTCGCCGCGCCCTGGCTGCGGCTGCTGCACGACCGTCGCCCGGGCCCGCTGCGCCGTGCCTGGCGGGCCACCGGCCTGTCGGGCCGGCAGGCCGCCGCGCGCCCCTGGCGTGCCCGGCTGCTGTGGACGGCCGCCGCGGTCGCGGTCATCGCGAGTGCCGTGC
>CAIUGQ010000294.1 GCA_903898725.1 uncultured Burkholderiales bacterium
ATCTCAAGCACGCGGGGCATCCGCTGGTGGGCGACGCGACCCATGGCAAGGGTGCTCACAACCGCGCGGTGGCGGCCTGGCTGGGCGTCACGCGCCTGTGGCTGCATGCCGCCACGCTCGAGCTGCCGCACCCCGACGACGGTCGGCCGCTTCGGATCGACGCGCCGCCCGGACCGCAGTGGGGGCTGCTGCTCGATCAGCCCTTGGCGGGCGGGGCGGGGTAGGCGCGCCACATCTGAGAGTCGTCGATGCCGCCCTGGCCCTGCGCCGACAGCGACAGGAAGAGCTGGTGCGCGGCCGCCGACATCGGCAGCGGGAACTTCAGGTCCTGGCCGGTGTCGAGCACCAGGCCGAGGTCCTTGACGAAGATGTCGACCGCGCTCTTGGTGGGCGGCGCCGCCTCGAGTGCCCGCGGGCCGCGGTCGTTCATCATCCAGCTCGAGGCCGCGCTGTTCGTGTAGACCTCGAGCAGCTTCTCGGGGTCGAGTCCGGCGCGCTTGCCGAGCGCGAGCGCCTCGCCGAGCACGGCGAGGTGCACGCCGGCCAGCAGCTGGTTGATCGTCTTCACGGTCGAGCCGGCACCGAGCGTCGCACCGAAGTCGTAGACGAAGCGGCCCATCGCGTCGAGCAGCGGTCGCACGCGCGCGAGGGCCTCGGGCGCGCCGGACACCATGATCGACAGCGTGCCGTCGCCCGAGCGCAGCACGCCGCCGGAGACCGGCGCATCGACGACCACGAGGCCGCGCGCAGCCATCCGCTCGCCGAACGACGCGATGAACGAGGCGGGGACGGTCGCGCACTGCACGAGCACGCCGCCCGGCGCCATGCCGTGCGCAGCGCCGTCGGGGCCGAGCACCGCCGATTCGACCTGCGCCGCGTTCACCACGAAGGTGACGACCACATCGGCGCCTTCGGCGGCTTCGCGCGCGCTCGGCGCCCCGCGTCCGCCCGCGGCGATCAGCTCGTCGCGCGCGGCGACGCGCGGGTCGAAGCCGGTGACCTCGAAGCCGCGGTTGACCAGGTTGCGCGCCGCCGCGGCGCCCATCGCGCCGAGACCGATCATCGCGATCTTCATGGTGTGTCCCCGTCCTTTGGGCCGCTCCGGGCCGATCGTCCGCGGCCGGGCGGCCGCCGGCCGAGACTCTACCGCAGCTACTGCAGATCGATCAGCGTGCGCACGTGCTGCTCGACGCTGCGGGCCAGCGCGGGGAGCGCGTAGCCGCCCTCGAGCACCGACACGATGCGCCCCTCGCACCACTCGTCCGCGACCGCGACCAGCTGCCGGGTGACCCATCCGTAGTCGGCATCGGTCCAGCCGAGGTGGCTCATGTCGTCCTCGCGGTGCGCATCGAACCCGGCCGAGACGAACAGCATCTGCGGACGGAAGTCGCGCAGCGCCGGCAGCCAGCGCGAGCTCACCGCCTCGCGCAGCGCGACGCCGTCGGAGTAGGGCGCGAGCGGCACGTTGCACATGTTGGGACCGAGCGCCTCCTCGCCGTTGAACGGATAGAGCCGCGACTGGAAGGTCGACACCATCAGCACCCGCTCGTCGCCGGCGAAGATGTTCTCGCTGCCGTTGCCGTGGTGCACGTCGAAGTCGATCAGCGCGACCCGCTCCAGGCCGAGCACGTCGAGCGCGTGCCGCATGCCCACCGCCACGTTGTTGAAGAAGCAGAAGCCCATCGCGGCGCCGCGCTCGGCATGGTGGCCCGGCGGCCGGATGTTGCAGAACGCGCGGGTGAACCCGCCGCGTGCGACCAGCTCGGTGGCGAGCACCGCGGCCCCTGCCGCATGCAGCGCGGCGGTGGCGGTGTGCGGGTTCATCGAGGTGTCGGGGTCGAGCTGCACGTACCCGGTGGTCGGCGCCTTCGACAGCAGCTCGGCGACGTACAGCGCGTCGTGGGCGCGGCCGAGCTGCTCGCGCGTCGCCGCGGGCGCGTCGAAGCTCTCCATGTAGTCGAGGACGCCCCGCATCAGCAGGCGATCCGCGATCACCGACACGCGGTCCGGGCACTCGGGGTGGCCCTCGCCCATGTCGTGACGGGTCGAGCTGATGTGCGAGATGTAGGCGGCTTTCATCGTCCATGCGGGCGGTCGTGTGTGCCCGGGTCTCCTGCGGCCGATTCTATCGCCGGGCGTGCCGGCCGCCCGTGGCCGCGGCCGGTCGGGCTTGACCGGCATCAAGCCGGTATGGTGCTCTGCCCGTACACTCGCGCCGACCGCAGCCCGCGACCGGTGCCGCACCGCGCGCGGGCGCGACGGACGAGCCCCGACCGCAGCGAGCCATGCCGACCTCTTCGCCTCCATCGATTCCCGCCACCGCGACCGCGCCGGATCCGGCGGCCGCCGCCGCGCGGGCCGCCTCGGCCGGGCGCGACCTGTTCGCCCCGCTGATGGCGGCCGCGCGCGCGCTGCCCGCGCTGCCGACCGCGGTCGCGCATCCGTGCAGCGAGGCCGCCCTGCAGGCCGCGCACGAGGCCGCGCTCGACGGACTGATCGTGCCGATCCTCGTCGGACCGGCCGTGCGCCTGAGGCCGCTGGCCGCGACGCTCGGCATCGACCTGGCGGCCTACCGCGTCGTCGACGTCCCGCACAGCCATGCCGCAGCGGCGGCCGCCGTCGCCCTGGTGCGCGCCGGCGAGGCCGAGCTGCTGATGAAGGGCAGCCTGCACACCGACGAGCTGCTCGGGGCGGTCGTGGACCGCGAGCTCGGGCTGCGCACCGGCCGGCGGCTGTCCCACGTGTTCCTGATGGACGTGCCGGCCTATCCGAAGCTGCTGATGATCACCGATGCGGCGATCAACATCGTGCCGGACCTCGAGACCAAGCGCGACATCTGCCAGAACGCGATCGACCTCGCCCAGGCGATCGGCCTGGCGCGTCCGAAGGTGGCGATCCTGTCGGCGGTCGAGACCGTCAACCCCAAGATGCCCTCGACGACCGACGCGGCGTCGCTGTGCAAGATGGCCGACCGCGGCCAGATCACCGGCGGCGTGCTCGACGGCCCGCTGGCGATGGACAACGCGATCAGCGCCGAGGCCGCCCGGATCAAGGGCATCCGCTCGGAGGTGGCGGGTGACCCGGACATCCTGCTGATGCCCGACCTGGAGGCCGGCAACATCCTCGCCAAGCAGCTGACCTTCATGGCGGGGGCCGATGCGGCCGGCGTCGTGCTCGGTGCGCGCGTGCCGATCGTCCTGACCAGCCGCGCCGACGGTGTCCGCGGGCGTCTGGCCTCGTGTGCGGTCGCGGTGCTGCTGGCCCGCGCGCGGCGCCTGGCCGTCGTGGCGGCGATGGCCGGTGGCACCGCGGGCGAGGTGCCATGAGCGCCGCGACGCCGGTGGTGCTGGTCCTCAACGCGGGCTCCTCGAGCCTGAAGTTCCGCACCTACGCGCTGGACGCGCTGCGCCTCGAGCCCGAGCTGGTCGGGCAGATCGAGGGCGTCGGCGGGCAGGCGCGGCTGCGGGTCAGGGAGGCGGACGGCCGGGCCGTCGAGGACCGCCCGCTCGCCGAGCCGGGCGGGGTGTGCGATGCGCCGGCCGCGCTCGCCGTGCTGGTGCGCTGGCTGGAGGCGCGGCTCGCCGGTCGGCGCCTCGCGGCGATCGGGCACCGCGTGGTGCATGGCGGCACGCGCCACGCCGAGCCGATCCGGATCGACGACGCGGTGCTCGCCGACCTGGCCACGCTGGTGCCGCTCGCCCCGCTCCACCAGCCGCACAACCTCGCGCCGATCCGCCTGCTGGCGGCCTGCTGGCCGGAGGTGCCGCAGATCGCCTGCTTCGACACCGCCTTTCACCGCTCGCAACCGCCCGAGGCCGAGCTGTTCGCGCTGCCGCTCGAGTATCGCGAC
>CAIUGQ010000295.1 GCA_903898725.1 uncultured Burkholderiales bacterium
CCTTCGGCCCGCACGACGCGCCGGCGGCGGTCGACCTCGGTCACGCGGCAGCCCAGGTGCAGCACGATGTCGTTCGACGCGTACCACTCGCGGTCGTTGAGGACGATGTCCTCCAGGCGCTGCTCGCCCGCCAGGACCGGCGACAGCAGGATCCGGTTGTAGTTCGGATGCGGCTCGGCACCGAACACGGTGATGTCGTAGCGCTCCGGCGCGAGCGCGAGCAGCTCCTCGATCGTGCGCACGCCCGCCATGCCATTGCCGATCAGCACCAGCTTCTGCTTGCCCATGTCAGGCCACCGTCAGCTCGACGCGCGCGTGGCGCCGATAGAGGAACTCCAGCACGCGCGTGCGCAGCCGCATGTAGCGGGCATCCTGGGCGAGCGCGACACGGTCGCGCGGGCGCGGCAGGTCGACGTCGACGATCTCGCCGATGGTCGCCGCCGGGCCGTTGGTCATCATCACGATGCGGTCCGACAGCAGCACCGCCTCGTCGACGTCGTGGGTGACCATCAGCACGGTGCTGCCGGTCGTCGCGATGATCTTGAGCAGCTCGTCCTGCAGATGCGCGCGGGTCAGCGCATCGAGCGCGCCGAAGGGCTCGTCCATCAGCAGCACGCGCGGCTCCATCGCCAGCGCCCGCGCGATGCCGACCCGCTGCTTCATGCCGCCGGAGATCTCCTGCGGGCGCTTGTCGGCGGCGTGCGTCAGGCCGACCAGCTCGAGCGCGGCCCGGGACCGCGCCTGGAGCTGCTTCTTCGATTCGTCGGCGCCGAAGACACGCTCGACCGCCAGCATCACGTTCTCCAGGCAGCTCATCCACGGCAGCAGCGAGTGGTTCTGGAACACCACGGCCCGCTCGGGGCCGGGACCCTTGATCTCGCGGTTGGCGCACAGCAGGTGGCCGCTGGTGGGCGCGTTGAGCCCGGCCACCAGGTTCAGCAGCGTGGACTTGCCGCAGCCCGAGTGCCCGATCAGGGTCACGAACTCGCCCTTGGCGACCTTCAGGTCGATGTCGCGCAGTGCGACGAAGGGCCCCTTCTTCGTGTCGAAGACGACGCCCGCGCCCTCGATCACCAGGTAGTTCGACTCGAACGCGTCGCGGGCGGCGCCCTGCGGATCCGTCTTGAGCTCACCGATCATGGTCGTGACTCCTTCACTCGTACGAGAAGCGGCGGGCGAGCGCCATCAGCGACGCCTCGAGCAGCAGGCCGACCACCCCGATCACGATGATCGCGAGCAGGATGTTCTCGACCTTCAGGTTGTTCCACTCGTCCCAGACCCAGAAGCCGATGCCCACGCCGCCGGTCAGCATCTCGGCGGCGACGATCACCAGCCATGCGGTGCCGATCGACAGCCGCACGCCGGTCATCAGGTAGGGCAGCACCGCGGGGAAGAGGATCTTGGTGAAGATCTTCCACTCCGACAGGTTGAGCACCCGCGCGACGTTCATGTAGTCGGCCGGCACGCGCTGCACGCCGACCGCGGTGTTGATCAGCATCGGCCAGATCGACGAGATGAAGATCGTCCAGATGGCGGCGGCGTGCGCGCCCTTGAACACCAGCAGGCCGATCGGCAGCCAGGCGAGCGGCGAGACCGGCCGCAGCAGCGAGATCACCGGCCCGGTCATCCGGTTCAGGAACGACCAGCGGCCGATCAGGAAGCCGAGCGGGATGCCGACCAGCGCGGCCAGGCCGAAGCCCGTCGCCACGCGCCCGAGCGAGGCCAGGATCTTGAAGCCGATGCCCTGGTCGTTCGGGCCGTTGCGATAGAACGGGTCCGAGAACGCGGTGACCGCCGCCTGCCAGGTCGGCCCCGGGCCCGGGATCGACTGGCTGCCCTTGGCGATCAGCTGCCAGATCAGCAGCAGCAGCGCGATGCCGAGCACCGGCGCGAAGACCTTCGCCAGCAGCTCGTTGCGTGCACGGCGCTTGACCGCCGCCGAGACCACCGGCTGCGCCGGCTCGTTGGCCGCATCGGACATCGCGGGCTGCGCCGCGACGGGTGCGCCGTCGGCCGGCGCGGGAACGGGAGAAGCGAGAGCACTCATGGCTGCCTCCGGTGAAGAGATGGGGGATGCGTGCGCCGCCGACGCGAGCGATCGTGGAGAGGCCCGTTGCGAGCGGGCCCGAGTCCGCGACGAGGCGCGCAGCCGTACGTGATGTACGGCGAGCACCGCAGGCGCCGGATCGGGACGCGCAGTAGGC
>CAIUGQ010000296.1 GCA_903898725.1 uncultured Burkholderiales bacterium
CCCTGCCGCCGCGCCCTACGGCCCGCCCGGGATGGCCGAGGGCCGCACGCGCGCGCTGCCGCCGCGAGGCGCCTCGCCCGGCGGCACCACCGAACCGCCGCTCGCGCTGGCGACCGCGGTCGCCGGCTGGGGCCGACGCCCGCTGAAGGACCGCGTCATCGCCGTGCTGTTCGGCCTGGCGGGGCTCTGGATCCTGGTGTCGATCCTGTCGGCCGCCGCGCGCGACTTCGGCGACGCGACCGGCCTGCTGTTCGTCATCGCCGTCATCGCCTTCATGGTGCTGCGCGCGCGTGCGCGCCGCCAGCGCCCCCCGGACGCCCCATGATCGACATCGACCTGAAGCTTCTCGACGCGCGGATGCGCGACGCGCTGCCCGACTACGCCACCGACGGCAGCGCCGGGCTCGACCTGCGCGCCTGCATCGACGCACCGCTGCACATCGCCCCCGGCCAGACCGTCCTGATCCCGACCGGCCTCGCGCTGCACCTGGGCGACCCCGGCTACGCGGCGGTGCTGCTGCCGCGCTCGGGGCTGGGGCACAAGCACGGCCTCGTGCTCGGCAACCTCGTCGGGCTGATCGATTCGGACTACCAGGGTCCGCTGATGGTCTCGTGCTGGAACCGGAATCCGGTCGGGGCGGGCGAGACCGGCGGCTACACCGTGCAGCCGATGGAGCGGATCGCCCAGATGGTGATCGTGCCCGTGGCGCGCGCCCGCTTTCGCGTGGTCGACGACTTCGCGGCGAGCGAGCGCGGCGCCGGCGGCTTCGGCAGCACCGGCCGCGGCTGAGCGGGGCGCGCGCTCAGCGCGCCGCCGCCTCGATCAGGCCGTCGAGCTTGCGCGCGTCCGCGACGAAGGCGCGGATGCCCTCCGACAGCTTGTCGCTCGCCATCGCGTCCTCGTTCAGCTCGAAGCGGAACTGCTTCTCGTCGAAGCGCACCCGCTCGATCGCCGAGCGCGCCGCGGCCGCCGGGTCGAGCCGGCGCGGCACCTCGGTGTCGGCGGCCCGCAGCTGCTCGAGCAGCTCGGGGCTGATCGTCAGCAGATCGCAGCCGGCGAGCGCCAGGATCTGGCCGACGTTGCGAAAGCTCGCGCCCATCACTTCGGTCGGATAGCCGAACTTCTTGAAGTAGGCGTGGATGCGTCGCACCGAGGCCACGCCCGGGTCCGACTCGCCGTCGAAGTCGACGCCATCGCGCTTGCGGTACCAGTCGTAGATGCGACCCACGAACGGCGAGATCAGGGTGATCCCGGCATCGGCGCAGGCGACCGCCTGGGGGAAGCCGAACAGCAGCGTCAGGTTGCAGCGGATGCCGTCGCGCTCGAGCCGCTCGGCGGCACGGATGCCCTCCCAGGTCGAGGCGATCTTCACCAGCACACGCTCGCGGCCGATGCCGGCCGCCTCGTAGAGCGCGACGATGCGCCGCGCGCGCAGCGCGGTCGCCTCGCTGTCGAACGAGAGTCTCGCGTCGACCTCGGTGGACACGCGCCCCGGTACGATCGCGAGGATCTCCTGGCCGAACCGCACCAGCAGGCGGTCGACCAGGGCGTCGAGTGGCTCGCCGCGGTGGGCGGCGACCGTCTCGTCGAGCAGGCCGCGGTACTCGGGCTTGCCGACCGCCTTCAGGATCAGCGTCGGGTTCGTGGTCGCGTCGCGCGGGGCGTAGGCCTTCATCGCGTTGAAGTCGCCGGTGTCGGCGACCACGGTGGTCAGGGTCTTGAGTCGGTCGAGCGCGTTCATGTCGGCTCCGTACGGGACCGCCATGGTAGCCGCTCTCCGACGGCTTGCCCCCTCCGGCGTTGACTCAGGTCAACTCGACGCGCCCGACCCGACGTACGCTGTGGTCACGGCGGTCGATCCACAGAACGACGACCCCTTCAACCACACCACCCGGGAGCGGACATGAGCTTCGGCTACAAGACCATCCTCGCGCACTTCGACTCCACCGAGCGCGCCGGCCGCCGGCTGCAGGCGGCGGCCAAGCTCGCCGACGCGCACGATGCGCACCTCGTCGCGCTCTACAGCATCATGTCGCCGCTCTACAGCGAGCCCTTCGTGGCCGACGGCGGTGCCTTCGTCGCGCAGGAACTGCTGCGCTTCCAGGAGCGCAAGGACAGCGAGGCCCGCGCCGCCTTCGACCGGCTCGTGCCCTCGCTGGGGCGCAGCGTCGAATGGCGCAGCGAGACCGGCGATCCGGCCGCGGTGATCAACGAGCACGGCCGCTACGCCGACCTCATCGTGCTCGGTCAGTACGACGACGACGCGGCCAACGACGTGACGCCCGACTTCATCGGCCGCGTGATCATGGGCTCGGGGCGTCCGGTCCTGGTCATCCCCTACACCGGCGAGTTCGAGACGATCGGGCGCCGCCCGATGGTCTCCTGGAACGCGAGCCGCGAGGCCGCACGCGCGGTCAGCTCGGCGATGCCGCTGCTGCGCCGCGCCGAGGAGGTGCAGGTCACGACCTTCAACGCCCGCGCCGGACGCGGCGGCCATGGCGACGTGCCCGGTGCCGACATCGCGACCTTCCTCGCCCGACATGGCGTGAAGGCGAACGTGTCGGGCACGAGTTCCAAGGAGGTCGACATCGGCAACCAGATGCTGTCGCGCACCGACGACTTCCAGTCCGACCTGCTGGTGATGGGCGGCTACGGTCACTCGCGCGCCTACGAGTTCGTGATGGGCGGCGCGACGCGCACCATCCTCGAGTCGATGACGGTGCCGGTGCTGTTCGCCCACTGACGCGATCCGCGTCGTAGCCCGACGCGGCACCATGGACACCGACACGCTCCTGGCCGCCGGGCGCAGCCTGGGCACGGCGATCGCGCTCGGCCTGCTGATCGGCGTCGAGCGCGAGCGCAAGGGCGACTCGCGAGGCGTCCGCACCTTCGGCCTGGTCGCGCTGCTCGGCGCGATCACCGGCGAGCTGTCGAACCAGCTCGGCCAGCCGCTGCTGGTGCCGGTCGGCCTCGTGCTCGTCGGCGCGCTCGCGATGGTGGCCTACTGGCACGACCACGCCCGAGCAGGCGAGGCACCGACGACCTCGATGGTCGCGATGACGGTCACCGGCGCGCTGGGCCTGCTGTGCGGACTCGGCGAGGCAAGACTGGCCGTGCCGGTGGCGATCGTCGTCGCCGCGCTGCTGGTGCTCAAGGGCGAGCTGCATGGTGTCGCCGGTCGCTTCGGGCGCGACGACCTGATCCCGATCCTGCAGTTCGGCGCCCTCACCTTCATCGTGCTGCCGCTGCTGCCCGATCGCGCGTTCGGGCCGCAGGGCTCGCTCAACCCGCACGAGATCTGGCTGATGGTGGTGCTGGTGGCGGGTGTGGGGCTCGCCGGCTGGCTGCTGCTGCGCTTCGCCGGCCATCGCTACGGCGCGCCGCTGGCGGCGGTGGCCGGCGGGCTGGTGTCGTCGACCGCGACCACGCTGGTCTTCGCCCGCCATGCGAAGGCGGGCGGCGGCACCGCGATGGCGGCCTCGATGGTGCTGCTGTCGAACCTGACGATGCTGGCGAGGCTCGCGCTCCTGACGGCGATCGCCGAGCCGAGCCTGCTGCCGGGTGTCGCGGCGGTTGCCGGCGCAGCGGTCGTCGCCTGCGTGCCGGTGGCGGCATGGCTGCTGCCGCGGGTGCGCCGGGAGGGCGCAGCGCCGCTGCCCGAGGTGCGCAACCCGACCGACCTGCGCGTCGCGCTCGGGTTCGGCCTGGCCTATGGCCTGGTGTCGCTGCTGGCCGCGGTCGGCGCACAGCGCCTGGGTGCGCAGGCGCTGTACGCGGTCGCCGCCGTCTCGGGACTGACCGACGTCGATGCGATCACGCTGTCCGTGACGCGCCTGCACGGCTCGGGACAGGTCGGCGGCGACGTCGCGGTGGCGGCGATCGCGATCGCCGTGGTCGCCAACCTGACGTTCAAGGCCGGCGTGGCGCGCATCGCGGGCACCCCCGCCCTCGGCCGCGCCTGCGCGGCAGGCTTCGCGTCGATGGCCGTCGCGATCGGCATCGCGGTGATGCTGATGCAGCGGGCGGCCTGACGCCCCGTGGCGTCGCAGCACGCCCGCCCCCCCGCGCCGCGCCTCGCCCTTCGACGCCGCCCTCCTGCCCCACCGACCCACCCGACCCCGGAGAACCCATGTCGCCCTTCGGCCCGTCCGCGATGCCCGACACCTTCCGAGCGATGGCCTTCGACGGCAGCCGCGCGCTGCGGCCCGTCACGATGCCGCGGGTGCCGCCCGGACCCGACGAACTGCTGCTGAGGGTCCACACCTGCGGCGTCTGCCGCACCGATCTGCACATCGTCGACGGCGACATCCCGACGCCGGTGCTCCCCATCGTGCCGGGGCACGAGATCGTCGGCACCGTGCTGGCACGGGGCGCTCGGGCGACCGGCTTCGAGATCGGCGAGCGGGTCGGCGCGGCGTGGCTGCGCAGCACCTGCCTGCACTGCCGATGGTGCGAGACCGGTCGCGAGAACCTGTGCCGCGACGCCCGCTTCAACGGCCTCCACGCGCACGGCGGCTACGCGACCCACGCCCGGGTCGATGCGCGCTTCTGCGTCGCCCTGCCGCCGTCCTACGACGACATCCAGGCCGCGCCGCTGCTGTGCGCGGGCCTGATCGGCTTTCGGGCCCTGCGCGCGGCCGGCGAGGAGGCGCGGCGCGTCGGCATCTACGGGTTCGGTGCGGCGGGCCATCTGGTGGCGCAGGCCGCGATCGCCGAAGGCCGCGAGGTGTTCGCGTTCACGCGCGCCGGCGACACCGACGCGCAGGCCCTCGCGATGCGGCTGGGCGCGCGCTGGGCCGGCGAGTCGACGCAGCCCGCCCCGGAGCCGCTCGATGCGGCGCTGCTGTTCGCGCCGGTCGGCGCGCTGGTGCCCAAGGCGCTGGGCGACATCGCCCCGGGCGGGACCGTGGTCTGCGGCGGCATCCACATGTCCGACATCCCCGCCTTCGCCTACCGGGCCCTGTGGGAGGAGCGCGTGATCCGGTCGATCGCCAACCTGACGCGCGCCGACGCGAGCGGCTTCATGGCACTCGCCGCCCGCAGCCCGTTCGTCTGCGAGACCGAGACCTTCGCGCTGGCCGATGCCAACGAGGCGCTCGAGCGCCTGCGCGACGGCCGCATCACCGGTGCGGCCGTGCTCGACTGCAGCGTCGCGCCCTGAGGCCGGCGCGCGCGCCGCGCGGGCTCAGCCCTTGTGCCGGGCGAGTGCCTGTGCGCGCAGCTCGTCGATCGTCTGGCCGGCGGTGATCGCCTGCGGGTCGATGACCAGCTCG
>CAIUGQ010000297.1 GCA_903898725.1 uncultured Burkholderiales bacterium
AACGGACGACCACGCGGGCCGAGCCGCCTGGACTGTGGATACGACAGCGACGTTGCGCCCCCGAAGATCCCTCACCTGACGACCATGGCGGCGTCTCGGTCGCCCATGCCGAGCGATCGGTGGTGTGGATCGCCAGTGTTCCGCTCACCGATGATGAGTGGCGACCGCTGGCCGAGGGAGAACTGGTGGCGGTGCGCGACGGCGGCGAGCTAGGGTCGAGGCTGCCGACGGCACGCTGACTGCAGATGCCGACCGGCGTCGATGGATCACTGACAAGGGTGTGCCGCCACGACGTCGAGCACCGCGATGTCCAGCGTCGCCCGCGCTTGCTTCAGCGCGGCGGTCAGCATCCGGTCCGCCCGACACTCCTCGGTGACCCCGGTCGGGTGGTCGTGCGCGAGGAACCCCGTACACAGTGTAATGGACGTCCCTTCGTAAGCGGCCGGGCATCCCATCTTCACAGTGTCCTGCCTTGCTGGAGGCTGCTAAGTACGGCCTCTACGCACTTGGCCGCCCTTCGCACTTGGCAAACAAAGCAATGGCTCGGTCGCAGTATTTGCAATGCCCCTGGCAGCAGTCGTGCATCAAGAACGCCACCAAGTCTGAAAGCACCGAGAATTTTGCGCTGTAAATGATGGAGCGCCCTTCGCGGCGGCTTTGCACCAGACCGGCTTGTTCCAAATGCCTTAAGTGAAACGAAACGCGCGAGGACGTGGCGCCTCCCAACTGTTCACCGATGGCTCCCGCAGCCATACCGTCCGTGCCGGCAACCACCAGCATGCGAACAATGCGCAGCCGCGTCTCCTGTGAAATCGCGCCAAAGCCTTCTACGGCTTGCTGCTCTTGCATCATTGCTGTTACCCCTGGCTTCCAGTGTCGCGTAAACCGAGGCAGGAAGATGGCCAAGCGCCTCACAAATCAATATCTCAAGAGATGTTGAGAGGAAGATACACTTCATCATCGACCGGGGGGGGCGATGCGACTGTTTTGCCTCGGGCGCCCCATCCAACTGCATCGAGCTCGCTATGACGGACCTTCGAGAGCGCTTGGAAACCCACCAAGTTTCCATCTACCTTGCCGCGATTTGCGTTGCGACGTTGTGTGCCGTGGCGCTAGGGAACACTGGCTGGCTAGGGCACGCCATCAATCCAGCGCTGGCGTTCATGCTCTTTGTGACTTTTTTGCAGGTGCCTATGGCGGAGCTCACCAAGGCATTTACACGACTTCGCTTTCTTGGGGCGCTGCTGTGCGCGAACTTTGTCGCCATCCCTCTCGTTGTCGCTTTACTGCTCCAGTTTGTGCCAAATGACCCGTTAGTCCGGCTCGGTGTCCTTCTCGTGCTTCTGACCCCGTGCATCGACTACGTCGTAACCTTCTCGCACCTTGGTCGGGCCGACGCCAAGCTGCTGCTGGCGGCGACACCTGCATTGCTGGTACTGCAGATGATGTTGCTGCCCGGCTACCTCAATCTGCTGCTGGGTGATACGTCGGCAGACTTGGTGCGCCTTGGGCCATTCGTCGAGGCATTCGTTTGGCTCATCGCTGTGCCGCTGGCGTTGGCTGCATCGCTACAAGCCTCGGCAGCGCGCAGCATCTCGGGTGCACGTTTGTCATACTGGCTCGGCATCCTGCCGGTTCCGGCCACTGCGCTCGTTTTGTTTGTCGTCGTCGCGGCGGTGGTCCCCCAACTGGGCGCAGCAGGCGGAGCCGCGATCCGGGTCATCCCAATCTATTTGGCTTTCGCGGTGGCTGCGCCGTTGGTTGGCTGGCTCGTTGCGCGTGCGTTTGGTCTCGGTGCCTCTGCAGGGCGGGCAGTCGCCTTCAGCGCGGCCACCCGCAACTCCCTTGTGGTCCTGCCGCTCGCCTTGGCGGTGCCAGGTGCGGTGCCCATCCTTCCGGCCATCATCGTCGCCCAAACCATAGTGGAATTGGTCAGTCAACTGATCTACGTGCGTGTGCTTCCCGCGTTTGGACGTGGAAAGATGGCCGACTAGCAATGGTCCCGTCTGCGCGACAGGCTAGCCGAGCCACGCCCCGGCGCCACGCCCCGGTGTTTGAAAGCGATGTGAGTTCGACCTTCGCGGAGTCCTTGGGATGCTCCGGAGGTACAGCGCGGCGCAGCTTTACTGGCGGGGTGCTGTATCTGCGCTTCGTCGGCAATGTTGGAATCTGAGTGGGCCACCGGCGACGGCATGTCCACCCTACTGCAGCTGTTCCTGATGCTGACCGTGCTTCCTGTCGCCGTCTCGCTTCTCGGTGGCGCGCTCGCCGTATGGCGCGCGCCTGGTCAGCGGACGCGCAGTGTCACCGGGCATTTCGCCGCCGAAGTCGTGCTCGGGGAGGAGGCCGGCAATGTCGTGCCGAGATGACCAGGGAGCACCGCCCCGCTTGGCGTAGTCATCGTCGCCATGTTGATCGGCGTGGGGTTCGCGGCTGGAGCTCGGCCAGGAACGCTGCTCATGATGGCACTCACGATAGAACTGCCTCTCCTCGGTGTGTCGGTGGCGTCGCGCCTTGCCCGATCGGAGTGGCCGAAAGATCGAATTCTGCTGGGCGTTGCGGGCTTCAAGCTGGAGTTCGCGCTGTCGTTCGGGGAGTCCGACGTTTTGGCGCCGCTATCGGCGCGGCATGACCTCGGTCACCGTCGCCTTGCCATTGCGCATCTCAGCCTGGAACCGGACTTTGTCCCCCACCTTGATGTCAGTCAGCATCGCTTTCTCGGCGACCTCGAACCCCATAGTCATAGGGGGCATCGCGAGATTGGGCAGATCGCCGTGCTTCAGAACCACGAGTCCTCTTGCCGCATCGACCTTCAACACCTCGCCATCGACGAGAGGCATCTCACTCGATGGCTTGGATGAAGATGGTGCCGAGGTCTTCTGAGACAAGACTGGTGTATTGGCCGCGAGCGCGACGAGCAGAACAAGTGCGTGGATGGGTTTCATTGCGATTCTCTTTCAGGAGTGTTTGGAGTCGATTGCCATTCACGCCGATGCGGCAGCGCCCTCGGGGCGACTTGCTCGACGTCGGTGCATGAGGAACCAGGCTGCCGGGACGACCAGCATGCTGAGCAGCGGTGCGGTGACCATGCCGCCGACCATCGGCGCGGCGATTCGGCCCATCACCTCTGAGCCGGTCCCGCCGGCCCACAGGATGGGGAGCAGCCCGCCGAGCACGACCGCGACCGTCATCGCCTTGGGCCTGACCCGCTGCACCGCGCCTTCGCGAATCGCTGCGAGCAGCGTCGAGTCGTCGTCGGGTTCGCCGGCAGCGAGCCGGCGCGACCAGGCGTTCTGCAGGTACACCAGCATGACGACGCCAAACTCCGCTGCCACGCCGGCCAGCGCAATGAAGCCCACGGCCGTCGCGACCGACAGAGCGTGACCGAGTGCCCAGACGAGCCAGAAGCCTCCCACCAGGGAGAACGGCACCGCAAGCATGACGAGCGAAGCGTCCTCGACGGAGCGGAAAAGCACGTAGAGCAGCAGGAAGATGACGGCCAGGGTGGCAGGCACCACGACCTTCAGCCGCTGGCTCGCCCGCTCGAGGTACTCGAACTGCCCGGACCATGAGATCGAATAGCCCGCCGGGATGTCGACCTTCGCGGAAACGCTCGTCTGCAGGTCCGTCACGACCGAACGAAGGTCCCGGCCCCGCACGTCGATGTAGACCCATCCCGACAGCCGGGCGTTCTCGCTGCGCAGCATCGGCGGACCTTCGCCGATGCGAATGCGGGCGACGTCCTGCAGCTGGATTCGGGCCCCGCGCTCGGTGACCACCGGCAACTCCCTCAGGCGCTGCAGCGAATCGCGAATCTCGCGCGGATAGCGGACGTTGATGGGGTAGCGCTCGCGCCCCTGGATGACCTCTCCGACGTTGTCGCCGCCCACGGCAGTCGACACGATGGCCTGGACGTCCTGGACCGACATGCCGTAGCGGGCGGCCGCGGCGCGGTCGACGTCGACGTCCACATAGCGCCCGCCGACCAGCCGCTCGGCCAGTGCCGATGAGACGCCGGGCACCGACTTCACCGCGGCCTCGATGCTGCCGGTCACCCGGTCGATGGTCGTGAGGTCGGGGCCTGCCACCTTGATGCCGACCGGGCTCTTGATGCCGGTCGCCAGCATGTCGATCCGGTTGCGGATGGGCGGCACCCACACGTTCGTCAGGCCCGGCACCTTCACCACACGGTCGAGATCCTCGACGAGTCTGTCCGGTGTCATGCCCGGTCGCCATTGCTCGCGCGGCTTGAACTGGATGGTCGTCTCGAACATCTCCAGTGGTGCGGGGTCCGTCGCCGTGTCCGCGCGTCCCGCCTTGCCGAAGACACGTGCGACTTCCGGAACGGTCTTAATGAGCCGGTCGGTCACCTGCAGCAGCTCCGAGGCCTTCGTGACCGACAGGCCCGGCAGCGCGGAGGGCATGTACAGCAGATCGCCCTCGTCGAGCGGCGGCAGGAACTCGCCGCCCAGCCGCTGCATCGGGACGACCGTCAGCGCCAGCACGGCGGCGGCCGTCAGGAGCGTGAGGACCGGGAACCGGAGCACCGCATCGAGCACTGGCCGGTAGACGGCGATGAGAATTCGATTGACCGGGTTGGCGTGCTCGTGCGGGATTCGTCCCCGAATCAGGTAGCCCATCAGCATGGGCACCAGCGTCACGGACAGGCCGGCCGCAGCGGCCATCGCATAGGTCTTGGTGAACGCGAGAGGCGAGAAGAGCCGGCCCTCCTGGGCCTCGAGCGCGAAGACCGGGACGAAGGACAGCGTGATGATGAGCAGCGAGAAGAAGAGCGCCGGCCCCACCTCGACCGACGCCTCGGTGACGAGCCGCCATCGCTCGGCGCCCTGCGGCGCGCGCCCGTTGGCCGCCTCGAACGCCTCGAGGTGCTTGTGTGCGTTCTCGACCATCACGATGGACGCATCGACCATCGCGCCGATGGCGATGGCGATGCCGCCCAGCGACATGATGTTCGCGTTGATGCCCTGCCAGTTCATGACGATGAATGCAGTGAGCACGCCGATGGGCAGTGCCACCACGGCCACGAGCGCCGAACGCAGGTGGAAGAGGAACACCGCGCAGACGAACGCGACGACGAGGAATTCCTCCGCCAGCTTTCGGCCGAGGTTCGCGACCGCGCGGTCGATGAGCTGCGAACGGTCGTAGGTCGTCACGATGTCCACGCCTTGCGGCAGGCCCGCGCGCAGCGTGTCGAGCTTCGTCTTGACCGCCTCGATGGTCGCGCGCGCGTTCTTGCCCGAGCGCATCACAATGATGCCGCCGGTGACCTCGCCCTCGCCGTCGAGCTCGGCCACGCCGCGGCGCATCTCCGGACCCAGCTGGACGAAGGCGACGTCGTGCAGCATTACGGGTGTGGAGCCGGACACGGTGACCGGAATCGCGCGGAAGTCCTGAAGCGACCGCAGGAAGCCCGTCGACCTGACCATGTACTCGGCTTCAGCCATCTCCAGGACCGAGCCGCCCGCCGACTGGTTCGCCCGACGAATCGCCTCGGTGACCATCGAAGGGGTGACACCGAGCGCACGCATGCGGTCCGGGTCGAGGACGACCTGGTACTGGCGCACCATGCCGCCGACGCTCGCAACCTCGGCGACGTCCTGCACCGTCTTCAGCTCGAAGCGCAGGAACCAGTCGTTCAGCGAACGAAGCTGGGAGATGTCGTGACGGCCCGTGCGGTCGACGAGCGCGTACTGGAACACCCAGCCCACGCCCGTCGCATCCGGCCCGAGCGAGGCGGACGCGCCCTGCGGCAGCCTGCTCTGGACTTGGTTCAGATACTCGACCACGCGCGAACGAGCCCAGTACGGGTCGGTGCCGTCGTCGAACAGCACGTAGACGAAAGAGTCACCGAAGAACGAGTAGCCGCGCACGACACGCGCGCCCGGCACGCTCAGCATCGTGGTGGTTAGCGGATACGTCACGAGGTCCTCGACGACCTGCGGCGCCTTGCCCGGGTAGGGCGTGCGGATGATGACCTGTGTGTCGCTCAGGTCCGGCAGTGCGTCGAGCGGAGTCCTGGCGACCGACCAGAGGCCCGCGGCGGTCAGCAGCGCGGTGGCGACGAGCACGAGGAACCGGTTCGCGACCGACCAGCGGATGAGCGCCGCAATCATTGCGCCCGTCCCTGTCTGCGGGCGGCAACTAGCTCCCAGCCCATCGGGCCGCCTTCGCGGAACTCGAACTCGATGACATCGCCAGATTTCAGCTCCGGCAATGCCTTCGGGTCGGCCCGCGAGAACCCCATGGTCATCGACGGCCACTTGAGCTCGAGCACCGGCTCGTGCGAGATGAGCACGCCATCGGCGTCGACGCTCTCCACCTTGCCGCGCGTGGTGTAGGTGGCGCCTGCCTTGGCGGGCGCGCCCGACGGGCTGCCCGCAGCCGTCATCGACCCGAGGACCGACCGCAGGCGCGCTTCGGAGTCGACGAGGAACTGTCCGCTGGCAACCACCTGCTCGCCTTCGGAGAGGCCCTCGGTAACCTCGAGCAGCTCGCCCAGGTCTGCGCCAAGCTTCACCTCGCGCGGCTCGAAGGTCCGCTCGTCACGTCGCACGAACGCCACCGCTCGCGTTCCGGTGCGGATGACGGCTTCGGCGGGCACGACCAGCCGCGCAGTGGTCGGCCCGGCGACCTCGAGCCGGAGCAGCATGCCGGGCACAAGCCTGCCGGGGCGGTTGTCCACCTCGAAGCGGGCCTGCAGCGTGCGCGTGCTCTCGCTGACCTGCGGCAGCAGTTCCTTGAGTTCCCCCGAGAACGTCTGCGAGGGGTCCGCCTGCAGCGCGGCCTTGACCCGCTGGCCCTGAGCCAGGCGCACCGCCTGGAACTCGGGAATCTGCGCGATGGCCCACACCCGCTGCAGCCCGGCGATGCGGAACAACGTTGTCCCGGGCGTCACGGCCACGCCGTCGCGGACGCCCAGTTCGGCGACCACGCCAGCGGTCGGCGCTGAGACGGTGAAGCGGCCCGTGACCGGCTCCCCGGCCTCCGCTCGTCGCACCAGGTCCTGCGGAATCGACAGCGCCTGCGCTCGCTCGCGAGCGGCGGCGACCAGGTCGGGGTCGACCCCCGCGCGCTTGAGCGCGGCCAGCTCGCCGAGCGGCCCCAGCCAGTCGGGCGCGAAGACCGTCGCGAGCGCCTGGCCGGCGGCCACCCGCTCCATCGGCGCGCGCACGAACAGGCGCTCGATGTAGCCCGGCACCCTTGTCTGGACGGCAGTGACCTGTCGCTCGTCGAACTGGACGGTGCCGATGGCATCGAACGCGGCCGACACCTGCGAGCGCGCGACCGCGACCGTCCGGATGCCGAGGTTCTGCTGGATGCCCGGGGCGACCCTCACGCCGGAGTCGGAGGCCTCGTCCTCGTAGACCGGCACCAGTTGCATGTCCATGAACGGCGACTTGCCGGGCTTGTCGAAGCGCGGGCCCGGCACCATGGGATCGTGCCAGTACAGCACCTTGCGCTCGCCTTCGGAGGGTTTCGACGCGGCTTCGGCGGCCCGGGCGGTCGGATGTCCGCCGCCCGCGTTCCGGGTGCCGAGCCAGTAGCCTCCGGACACCAGTGCTGCGCCGGCGGCGACGGTCATAGCGACCACTGCGATTCGCTTCATCGCTCGGCTCCGTTGGCCAACGGCTTGAAGGCGAGGCGGGCCTGGGTCCGCGCCAGCTCGCGCTCCAGCGAGAGCAGCTTGCGGTGCGCGTCGACCTCCGCATTGCGGGCTTCGAAGAAGCCCGCAATGGGCATCTGGTTGCTGCGGTACGCCGTCAACGAGACGACCGCACGCTGGCGGGCCGGCGACAGCACGCCAGTGCGGAACCGGTCGATGCGCTGCTGCAGACGTGTGGTGTCGCCGCTCAACCGGCGGAACTCGGCTGCTGCCTCGCGCGTTGCCTCCTCCAGTTCCGAGCGTGCCTTGTCGACAAGGGCGAGCCTCGCCGCGATGTCGCGGTCCTGGCGCTGCGCCGGAGCGACCTGTAGCGGAATGCTCACGCCGAAGGACATCATGTCCGAGAATCCGGTCCGCTGGCTGTACGCCACCTCCCAGGTCCAGTTCGACGTGCGCTCGGAGGCCGCGGCTTCCGCGGCGCGGCGGCTGACCTCGATGTCAAGGCCGAGAGCGACGAGCGTCGGATGCGAGGCGAGGTATTGGGCTTCGGTAGGGAGTTCCAAGCCTGGGGGCGACGAAAGTTCGGCGGTCTCGTCGCCCACCCAGCGCTTCAGCTCGGTCAACGCCGCGGCATGCTGCTGGCGAGACTCGTCGGCCGCATCTTCGGCGAGCCCGTGGGCGGTGCTCAGGGCAAGCGTCTCGGTGGCCGTCCCGGGGCCCGCGGACATCCGGGCTCGGGCGACCTCGAGCTCCTCCCGGAGATTGCGCTCGGCCCGTTCAGCGATGTCGCGCGCGGACTGGGCGAACCAGACGTCGAGAAAGGCGAACGCGGTCTGCAGGCGCGTAGTGGCTTCGACGCCCCGCGCCTGGATCGACTCGCGCTCGACGCTGGCGAGTGCGGCCGCCTCCCGCGCTGCGCGCTTGTCCCGCGACAGCCACTCCTGGCTGATGCCCACGCGCTTCATCGTCATGAAGTCGGTACTGGGGTTGAAGCGGTCCGGTCCGGTGACGGGCAGGTTCTCGATGCCCATGCGGAGCATGGGGTCGGGCAGCCGGCCGGCGCCCCGGGCGATCTCGGTCGCGCTTGTGGCACCGGCGCGGGCCGCCACCGTGGCTTCGGACCGCCGACTCGCCAGTTCGAGCGCTTGTTGAAGGGTCAGCGGCTGGCTCGAGGCCAGTATTGGCAGGAACGCGGCAGCCAGGACGGCTGCACGCAAAGCGACGATGAACATGAACACTCCGAGGACGAACGGAACACACCCGAGCGCGCAGGCGCGCTCGCATCGTTCAACCGTCGGAGTTCAGACGCGAAGTCTGAGGGTCGAGAGGAACAGCGCGGCGGGGGGCGGGCGAGGTTCGGCGAGGGGCGCCGCGGCAGACGGATGACCGCCCGGCTCGGTCATGAGCATCGGCAGGACGACCAGATGGATGACTGCCGGAAGCGTCAGAGGCGGCAAACCCGACGCTTCAAGCGACTGCGGACTGCCCGCAATGTGCTGGTGGCACATCGCCGGTTGGGATTCGTCCATGCCATTGCAAGGTTCGCCTGCGGCCATCCGTTCGAGCATGGCCTGTATCGCCGCCTGCGCCTGTCCTTCGACGGGACAGACGTAGGTGGCCATCGCCCACTGCGAAAGCAGCAGCGAAGCTACGAGAGCCAGGGTGGTCTTCAGACGGTGGACGCGGCGGCGGAACATGCTCCAAGGAGTCTACCGGACATGCGGCCGGGGTGCCGATCCCCTCTTGGCCAAGGGCACGTGCGGCGGGTCGCGGACGACGATCGTGCGCAGGCGCGGTCAGGAACCTGTGCTCCGGGTCGAATGATCGTGCCGATGATGGATGTCCGGATAGTGCGGATGCGCATGCGTCAGCGGCTCGTGGCGGTGCCGGTGGACGTGGGGTTCGCCCGGCGGCATACCGGCCGGATGCGGGTGCTCGTGATGCGCGTCGTGCCGATGCGGGTGGCTGTGCTCGAGCATGACGTGCGTGTGCACGTGCTCGTGCCGCTCGCGCAGGTGCAGCCAAAGCCCTGCGGCCATCAGTAGCGCCGCGACCCAGAAGGCCAGCCCCTGCACCTGCGGCCACAGCGCGAACGACAGCAGGACGCCGAACAGCGGCGCGATCGAGAAATACGCGCCCGTGCGCGCGGCCCCGAGCGTGCGCAGGCCGACGACGAACAGCGCGAGCCTGACGCCGTAGCCGATGAAGCCGACGACCCCCACGGCCGCCGCGACCGTAAGCGAAGGAAGCGACGCACCGGTTCCGCTCGCCAGGGCCGAGTTGACAAGACCCGCCGTCAAGCCTTTCACGCAGGCGACGAGTACGGCGTCGTTCGTCGACACCTTTCGGGTCAGGTTGTTGTCGACCGCCCAGCACGCGCAG
>CAIUGQ010000298.1 GCA_903898725.1 uncultured Burkholderiales bacterium
GAAACGCCCGGCCTCAGGCAGGCACGCTGCCACGGGCGCCGTGCCGCGCCTCGATCTGAGCGGCCCCGAGGACCCGGATGCCCGCCTCGTCGTCGCGGAACGCATCGACCGCGACCCGCGCGATCTGGACCGAGGTCAGGGTCGGCACCGAGCGGGGCATCATCAGCATCTGCAGGCTCAGGTAGACGCCCGCCACGCGCTGCAGCCAGTTGCCGCCGGCCGAGGCGGCCACCGCCACCGGCCGCAGCACCGACACCGCCTCGAACGGCAGCCGGGCGATCTCGAGCTCCGCCTCCCCGGTCAGCCCGAGGTGCAGACCCGACATCTGCTGCCAGGCCGGCAGCGGATGCACCAGCACCAGCCGGCGCGCGCCGGCGGCCGCCGCAGCCGCCGCGATCCGTGGCATGCCGGCCGGCTCGACCAGCGCGAAGGGCGCGTCCCGGCCGTGGAACGAGCGGGCTCCGGGTGCCAGCGGGTCGAGCGTCTGCGCGATGCAGACGTCGACCAGCGGCGGCAGCGCGGACACCGGGGCGAGCGCCAGACCGCGCAGCCCGAGGTTCATGCTGGCGTCGCCGTCGGACAGGGCCACCACCTCGTCGTAGCCGCCACGGGCGAGCGCCTCGTTGAGGATCGCCTCGCCGAGCCGACCGACCGCGCCGGCCACCAGCAGGCGGCGCGGCTCGCCGCGGCCGCGCGTCGGTACGGGCGCGCTCGCCGAACGCAGCGCGGAAGCGGGATCGAGGGACATCGGCCGCAGCTTACGCGAGCGGCCGCGCTCGCCCGATGCCCAAGCCCGGTCAGATGACGCGGGAGATCACCCCGGTCAGCCCGGGCGCTTCGCCAGCAATGCCCAGATGCCGGCGGCGACCAGCATCGTGCCGCCGGCAAGGTTGAAGCGGCGCTGCGCCCGCCGGGAGGCGAGGAGCCGCCGCGCGCCTGCGGCGAAGGTCGCGTACATCGCCGCATTGAGCGTGGCCAGCGCGACGAAGGTCGTCGCGAGCACCCATTGCTGATGGCCGACGTCGCCCGTCGGGTCTAGGAACTGCGGCAGGAAGGCGACGAAGAACACGATCCCCTTGGGGTTCAGCGCGGTCACCAGCCAGGTGTTGGCGAACAGCCGCCAGCGCGACTCGGGCGCGACCGGCACCGGGGTCGACGGCGGCGAGCCGCCGGCCCTCAGCAGCGTCGCGCCCAGCCACAGCAGGTACAGCCCGCCGGCCCACTTCACCACGGTGAACCACAGCGCCGAGGAGCCCAGCAGCGCGCCCAGGCCGAGCAGAGAGAGCACCAGCGCGGTGGAGTCGCCGAGGGCCACCGCGGCGACCAGCGGCAGGTTCGCGCGCCGGCCGTGCGCGACCGAGTAGCTGATCACCGTCAGGATCGTCGGGCCGGGCAGCAGGAGGAGCACCGAGGAGGCGGCGACGAAGGCGAGCCAGGTGTCGAGGGGCATGACGGGGACCGGGGGACTGCGGTGTCCGCACAGTCTGGCATGCCCGCCCGCACGGTGGAGAATGCGCCGATCGGCGCGCGCGACAACCGGCGCGCGCCTCGACCTCCGGAGCCCCCCGATGACCCTGCGCCGCTTCATCCAGTGCGACGTGTTCAGCCCCATCCCGACCCAGGGCAACGGCCTCGCCGTCGTCGTCGATGCCGACGGGCTGAGCGACGACGCGATGCAGCGCTTCGCCGCGTGGACCAACCTCGCCGAGACGACCTTCCTGCTGCCGCCGACCGACCCGCTCGCCGACTACCGCGTGCGCATCTTCACGCCGATGCGCGAGATGCCGTTCGCCGGCCACCCCACGCTGGGCAGCTGCGCGAGCTGGCTGCATGCGGGCGGTGTCCCGCGGCAGCCGGGCCTGGTGCGTCAGCAGTGCGGGGTGGGGATCGTGCCGGTGCGCATCGAGTCGGGCGGGCGCTTCGCGTTCGATGCGCCGCCCACCGCGGTGCGCCCGATGGACCCCGGCACACGCGCCGCGATCGTCGAGGCGCTGGCCATCCCGCCCGAGTCGATCGTGCGCTGCGCCGAGCTGCAGAACGGTCCGGTCTGGCAGGCCTTCGAACTCGCGTCCGCGCAGGCGGTCATGGCCGCCGATGCGTCACGCGTGCGCTGGCCGACGTTCCGCTCGATCGGGCTGATCGGCCCGCGCCCGGCGGGCGACGCCTGCGACTGGGAGGTCAGGATGCTCGCGCCGTCGAGCGGCATGAGCGAGGACCCGATCACCGGCTCGCTGAACGCGGCGATCGCGCGCTGGCGACGCGCGGAGGGTCGGCTCGAGGCGGCGACCACGGTGGCGCAGGGCACGACGATCGGCCGCAGTGGTCGAGTGAGCATCGCGCCCGATGGCGATGCGGTCTGGATCGGCGGTCAGGTGCACGTGCTCGTCGAGGGCACGCTGCGGCTGTAGGGCGGCTCAGAACGCCGGGCCGTCCGCGCGCCGCCGGCGCTTGGCGTCGTACATCGCGGCATCCGCCTCGTGCATCGCGCGCTCGGTGCCGCGCGCGCCGCCGGCCAGCATCGATACGCCGTGACTCGCCTCGGGCACCACCGTCGCGCCTCCCGGCAGCGCGACCGGTGCCCGGGTCGACGCGAGGATCCGCTTCGCCGCCGCCTGCGCGGCCTCGAGCGAATCGACCGCGCCCATCACGATCACGAACTCGTCGCCGCCCAGCCGCACCACATGGTCGAGCCCGCGCACCGTGCGCTGCAGCGCGTCCGCGAAGGCCCGCAGCACGAGGTCTCCGGCAGCGTGGCCATGCGTGTCGTTCAGCGCCTTGAAGCCGTCGAGATCGATGAAGGCCAGCGCGACCCCGGAGCGGTCCGACAGGTTCGCGAGGTACTCGCCCAGCCACTGCCGGTTGCGCAGCCCCGTGAGCGCATCGCGGTGCCCGCGGTCGCGCAGCGTGCCGACCAGCGCGTCGATGCGTCGCCCCTGCGCGATCCGCAGCCGCAGGTCGACGTGGAGCGCGCGCATCGCGAGCGCGCCGACACCGAGCGCGAGGCCCGACGCCCACGCGATCATGCCCAGGTGCTCGGGGTACTCGAGCGCGACCGCGAAGGCCACCAGCCCGACCATCGTCGCGTTGAACGAGGCCCATGCCAGCGGCAGCGGATGCAGCCCGAAGGGCGAGAGCCCGCAGACGAGCGCGATCAGCACCAGTGCGAAGCCGCGCACTTCGGGCACGGGCACGGCCATCGCCAGCGCACCGAGCCCGCCCATCATCGCGCCGGTGAGCGCCGTGCCGACGGCGACGCCGCGGGCGACCCGATGCGCGCCTTCGGGCGAACGGACTGCCGTGCTCGCCGGCCTCAGCAGGCCGAAGCGCACGCCGAGGATGGCGACGATCGACACCCACCAGGCACCGAGCGCCACGGCGGTCGCCGGGTCCCAGGCGCAGGCGGTCACCGCGCCGGCGGCCAGCATCATCACCGGCATCGCGACGCGCGCGCCGTGCTCGAGGTGACGCAGGCGTTCGACCGTGTCGTCCTCGCGGGTGTCGAGGGTCAGGCCGAGCCCGAGCGCGGTCCGGACCCGGCGCATGAGGGGGACGGCTTCGTCGAGGGTGCTGGACAGATCACGCATGGGTCGGCTTCATGCCGGGCACAGCGCGTGCGAGGTCGCACGAGGCGGGCCGGCGGTCCGACACAGTCTCGGACGGCGCCGGCGGCGCCGCGCGGAACTGCCGCACACCCCACCCGCCGCTCGTCGGCGTCGCGCCCGCCGCCCGTCGGCGACGGCGGGCGAGGCCTCAGATCAGGACCGCGCAGGAGTCCGGCGGCGCCTGCTCCCGGTCGGTCATGCCGTAGTCGCGCAGCACCGCGGCGACGCGGATCCGGTAGTCGGCGAAGACGTCGGTCCGGCCCTCCTGCTGGCCGCCGCGATGGCCCGCGTGCGCGCGCCAGGCCCGCACGGCCTCCTCGTCGCGCCACAGCGAGAGCGACAGGAACTTGCCTTCGGTGGTCAGGCTCTGGAAGCGCTCGACCGACACGAAGCCGTCGATTCCCTGGAGCATCGGCTTCATCTCGGCGGCGAGGTCGAAATAGCGCTGCGCGCGCCCCGGCTTCGGGTGGACTTCGAAGATGACGGCGATCATGCGGTGGCTCCGGCGTCGGCGGCCGGAACGGCCGCAGCGAGAAAGGTCGGTGAAGGCGTAGGCTGACGGCTCGCAGCCTACAAGATGTCAGCCGTCCCCATGCCAGCGCCCCTGCCCCCCGGCCGACAGGTCCTCGTCACCGAGTTCGCCGACAGCCCGCCCGAGGCGATCGAGCGGTTCGTCACCCTGGTGGCACAGCCTGCGCCCGATCCGGCCTCGCTCGCCGCGGACGAGGTCATCGTCGCGATCCGGGCCGCCTCGGTCGGCTGGGTCGACCTGCTGATGACCAGCGGCCAGTACCAGCACATGGCCGAGCCGCCGTATTGCCCCGGCATCGAATACGCCGGCGTCGTCGAGCGGGTCGGCACGGGCGTGGACCCCGCCCGCTGCCGCGAGGGGGATCGGGTCATCGTCGACTTCATGCAGGTCGGCCCGCGCACCGGCGGCGCCTACCGGCGCGCGAGCGGATTCGCGTCGTACGCGGTCGTGCCGGCGCAGGCCCTGCATCCGATCCCGGCCCGGCTCGACTTCGATCAGGCCGCCTGCCTGCTCGGCGCCTACGAGACCGCGCACCACTGCCTCGTCACCCGCGCGCAGCTGCGCGCCGGCGAGACGGTGCTGGTGACCGGTGCCGCGGGTGCCACCGGCCTGGCCGCGGTGCAGGTCGCCAAGCGGCTCGGCGCCACCGTCATCGGCACCGGCCGCTCCGACGCCAAGCTCGCGGTGGTGCGCGCACTCGGCGCCGATCACGTCGTCAACAGCCGCGGCGGCGAAGGCGAGCCCGAGGTGCGGCGCTTTCGCGACGAGGTCAAGGCACTGACCGGCGGGCGCGGCGTCGACGTGGTCTACGACACCGTCGGCGGCGAGGTCTCGCTCGAGTGCCTGCGCTGTGTCGACTTCGGCGCGCGCTTCGTGATCGTCGGCTGGACCTCCACGCCCGACGTCGCCCGTGGCCGCGGCCAGCGCGGCGCGCCGCGCGCCAACCAGCTGCCGACCAACCTGATCCAGATGAAGGGCCTGAGCGTGCTCGGTGCGCCCGCCGTGATCTCGGTCGGGCGCGATCCGTCGCTGCGCCCGCCGCGGCTCGCGCAGGTGCTCGACTGGGCCGAGCGGGGCGAGATCGTGCCGCACGTCTCGCACACGTTCCCGCTGGAACGCTTTCGCGACGCGATGCGGGCGCGATGGGACGGCGAGGTGATCGGCGGGTGCGTGCTGCGGCCTTGAGGCCCCCGCTCAGCGGATGCCGACCTGTACGCGCGGCCTCAGGCCGAACCACGGCCTGAGCGGGCCCAGCCGACGGACGAGACCGTGGACGGCGAACCCGATCGCGACCGTCGCGACGATCAGCACCGGCCCCTCCAGCCGCGGTCGCCAGCCGAGCGGCAGCAGCAGCTGGCTGCCGACGACGATGACCGTCTGATGGACCAGGTACAGCGGGAAGACCGCCTCGGTCAGCAGCGCCCGCGGCCGCGCGTCGACGTCGAGATGGCGCCGCGCGAACCCGAACGCGGCGACGAGCGCGCACCAGGTCTGCACCGCGATCGCCGCCTGCGCGAGCGGCCCGGCCGGCACGAGCCAGACCGAGGCCGCCCAGCCGTCCAGGGCCAGCAGCAGCGCGGGCCAGCGGAGCGCGGCCATCCGGTCCCAGAGGCCGGGCACGAGCGCGAACACGGCACCCGCGCCGAACATCGACCCGTACAGCAGGTGGGCGAACGGGTCGTTCCACAGCGCATGCGTGACCGGAAAGTGTCCCAGCAGCACGAGCCGCAGCACGAGCACCCACAGCACCGGGAGCGCGAGCAGCGCGACGTCGCGACGCAGCAGCGACGTCGCTCGGGCCACCGACGCCAGTGCGTCGGGTCGCAGCGCGAGCGTCGCGCACAGCAGCAGCGTGTAGAGCCACAGGTACGGCAGGAACCACAGGTGGTTCCAGGTCGGCAGGATCAGGCACGCACCGTCCCGGCAGAAGCCCGCATGGCCGCTGAAGTACAGCACGAGGAAGTCGGCGTAGCTGCCGGTGTATGCGAACCTGCGCAGCACCTCGACGTACGCCTGCGGCGGCACGATCAGCACCACGCCGCACAGCAGCGGCAGCAGCAGCTGGCGGCTGCGGCGCCGGAGGACCGCTGCGGCGGACGCGCTGCCGAGCATGTGCGCGGTGACCGCGCCCGACACCATGAAGAGCAGGCTCATCCGCCACGGCTCGACCAGCCGCATCCACGGCTCCAGCGTGCGATCGGCGAACGGACTCTTCACGTGGAAGTCCCACGTCACGTAGTACATGCCGACGTGGTAGAGCACGAGCACGGCGAAGGCGCCGATCCGCAGCCAGTCGAGGAAGAGGAGGCGCCCCGGATCGAGGGACCCGGTGCCGGAAGTCAGCGGGGACGGCACTGCACGGCAGCCTGGCAGCGTGTGGACCGGCATGACTCTAAGCCCGAAACGGCCCGGCCGGCTCGGGGCTGCATCGAGACACGCCGAGGTCGCGCCTGCGAAGCCGCCCGTGCATCGATCGCCGCGGGCGCGACCGGTCTAGACTGGCGTGTCCGCGCACCCTGCGGGCGGCCCGCGAACGCCGCCCGGTCTCCATGATCGAACACGCCCCCCTTCGCGCCTTGCGTCGCGCCTCCCGCCGGCCGGTCCTGATGGGCCTGGCCTGCCTCGCCCTCGTCGCCTGCCGCGGCGCCGACGCCGCCGACTCGGTCAGCATCGAGACAGCCCGCGCCGAGCTCGCGGCCGGCCGCGCGATCGTGATCGACATCCGCGAGCCCGACGAACACCTCACCGGCGTGGCCGCCGGCGCGCGGCTGCTGCCGATGAGCCGGCTGGCCGCGCGCATCGGCGAGATCCCGACCGACCCCTCGCAGCCGGTGCTGCTGATCTGCCGCACGCAGAACCGCTCGAGCGCGACGCTCAAGGCGCTGCGCGAGCGCGGCTACGCCCACGTGCGCTACGTCGACGGCGGCATGTCGGAGTGGGCGCGGCGCGGCTGGCCGATGGTGGCGCCGTCGCGCTGAGCGGCGCCGAGCCGAGCCGAGCCCGGCGACGGACCGAACGGCGCACCCGCGGCTTGACGCCCCCCGCGGTGCTGCCGACACTCGGCCGACGACGCGCCCGCGCCGCCCGACCCCCGGGCGTGACGGGCGCGCGCTCAGGCGGGGAGACCACACGATGGCCGGCAAGGCACTCCAGGGCGTGCGCGTGCTCGAGCTCGGCAGCCTGATCGGTGCGCCGTTCTGCGGCACGCTGATGGCCGAGTTCGGCGCGGACGTGATCAAGGTCGAGGACCCGGAGGTCGGCGACATGTCGCGCCACCTCGGGCAGGCGGTCGACGGCACCGGGCTGATGTTCGCCTCGCTCGGGCGCAACAAGCGCTGCGTGACGCTCGACCTGCGCCGCCCCGAGGGCCAGGCAGTGCTGGCGCGACTGGCGGGCACCTGCGACGTGGTGATCGAGAACTTCCGCCCCGGCACGCTCGCCGCGTGGCACCTCGACTACCCGACGCTCTCGAAGGACCATCCGCGCCTGGTGATGGCACACGTCTCGGGCTTCGGGCAGACCGGCCCCTACCGCGACCGCCTGGCCTTCGACCGCATCGCCACCGCGTTCTCGGGGCAGGACTTCATCACCGGCTTTCCCGACAACCCGCCGACCCGACCGGGCGGTGCGCTCGCCGACTACATCACCGGCATGTTCTGCACGATCGGCGTGCTGGTGGCGCTGCACCACCGCGACCACGTCAGCGGCCGCGGCCAGGAGATCGACCTCGCGCTGTACGAAGGCATCCTGCGGCTCGCCGGCTCGATCGAGGCCTTCGACCTGCTCGGCACCGTGCCGCAGCGCATGGGCAACGCGAACCCCGCGATCGCGCCCGCCGAGACCTTCCGCTCGCGCGACGGGCACTGGCTGTCGATCAACGGCGGCACCGACAACGTCTGGAAGCGGCTGCTCGTGCTGATGGGCCGCGAGGACCTGGCCGTCGACCCGCGCTTCGCGACGGCACGGGCCCGCGCGACGCATCAGGCCGAGGTCAACGCCATCGTCGGCGCGTGGACCGCGAGCCTCGACCTCGAGCCGCTGCTCGACGCGCTCGAGCGCGAGTCGGTGCCGGCCGGCAAGGTCAACAGCATCGCCGACGTCGTCGCCGACCCGCACGTGCAGGCGCGCGGCAACGTCGTGCGCGCGGTGCTCGCCTCGGGGCGCGAGTTCCTCACCAGCGGCGTCGTGCCCAAGCTGTCGGAGACGCCGGGCTCGATCGAGTTCGTCGCGCCGGCGCTGGGAGAGCACACCGATGTGGTGCTTCGCGAGCGGCTCGGGATGGGCGACGACGAGATCGCCGCGCTGCGCCGCGAGCGCATCGTCTGAGGCGAGGCCTCTGACGCGCGGCCTCCGACGCGCGTCGTTCACCCGCCCGCCCGCCGCTACGGGTAGGGCGAGCCCATCGCCTCGAACACCTTCAGCGCCGCGTACGCATCGTTCGCCGCATAGAGCAGCTGCTGCGGGGAGAGCCTGGCCGCGCCCCAGTTCGAGGTGGTGACCGACTTCGACTTGGTCATCCGCCGACCCAGCACCACCGCGACCGCCGCCTTGGCGCCGAGCGCCTGCTTGTGGCCGAGGCTGCGCAGCACCTGCGACACCTCGACGCTCGCGCGCAGCCGCGTGTGCAGCTTGTGCTCGAGCGGGCCGCGGTCCGAGTCCAGACCGAAGCCGACCTTGACGATCGCCTCCGACTCCAGCACCTCGCGCAGGAACGCGATCGGGCTGCGGTCGTTCACCTGGACGATGAAGGCCTGGTCGAGCGTGGAGAACTGGATCACGTGCGGACCGTCGCGCACCGCGTCGCGGGTGAAGGTGGGCTTGGACTCGGTGTCGAAGCCCACGAAGCGCGCCTGAAGCATCGCGCGCAGCGCGGCGTCGGCCTGCTCGGCGGTCTCGACGACGACGATGCGCTCGAGCGGCAGCGGATCGAAGGGCGGCAGTGCGGCGATCTGCTCGCGGGTCGGCCGCTCGCGGAACGCGGGGCCGGGACGGCGATGACGGTTCGGGGTGGCGGCGCTCATCGGATCGGGGACGCGGGTGGGTGTGGAGGTGGGCGTGGAAGGCGACACGGGCGATACAGGCCGGTCGGGCATCGCCGGCACGCTCGCCGGCGTCTCCCCTCTCGCCTTCATCAGCCGCGTCCGCGCCGCACCGAGCAGCGCCCGCGAGTAGACCGCATGGAAGCCGGACAGCGCGTGGAAGGCCATGCCCATCGAGCCGCCCACGCCCGTCGCATCGCGCCGCGGCACCACCGCGGAGCCGAAGTACAGACGCGTGCCGACGCCGTCCGGGAGCGGCTCGACCATCAGCCACGAGCGGGTGCGACGGGTGAAGTCGCAGAGCAGCAGCTGGTCCGCGGCGCGCGCCTCCACCGTCCAGGCGGCGAACCTGTCGCTGCGGGCATCGGCGAGCAGGCGGGCATCGGCTGCGGTCGACGGCTTCGAGGCGAACCAGGCGAGCAGCCGCCGCTCGATGCCGAACAGCGCCGTCGTGTAGAAGGCCTCGACGTACTCGGCATGGGACGCCGCACGGGGCAGGTCCGCGATCCAGCAGTCGGTGAAGCCGCCGGTGTCGCGGTACCGCGCGAGCAGCGCATGGGCGGGGAGCTCGCCGGGCCGGATGGAGGTCGTCACGCCCCGATTATCCACCGGGGTTCAGCCACCGATCGGCACGCCCCGCCCGAAGCGGGCCCGGTACGCCCCGGGCGGCACGCCGACGATCCGCCGGAATGCAGCGCGGAAGGTCTCGGGCGAGGCGTATCCGCACTGCGCGGCGACCTGCGCCACCGGCATCGCCCCCGTCTCGAGCAGCTCGCGGGCGCGCGCCATCCGCTCGTGCTGCAGCCAGGCGAGCGGGCTCGAACCGACGCTCGCCTCGAAGTGCCGCAGGAAGGTGCGCGGGCTCATCGCCGCCCGCTCGGCGAGCGTCTCGATGGCAATCGGCGCATCGAGCCGCGCGCGCGCCCAGTCGAGCACCTGCGCCATCGTGCGACCGGGCCGCGCCGCCACCGGCGTCTCGACGTACTGCGCCTGCCCGCCCTCGCGGTGCGGCGGCATCACCAGCCGGCGCGCGACCATGTTGGCCACTCGGGCACCGAAGTCGCGTCGGATCAGGTGCAGGCCCGCGTCCATCCCGGCGGCGCTGCCCGCCGACGCGATGAGCGGCCCGTCCTCGACGTAGAGCACGTCGTCCTCCACGGAGGCGAGCGGGAAGCGCGTGCGCAGCTCGGCGACATAGCGCCAGTGGGTGGTGGCGCGACGCCCGTCGAGCAGGCCCGCGTAGCCGAGCACGAACGCACCCGAGCAGATCGTCAGCACGCGCGCGCCGCGCGCGACCGCACGCCGCAGCTCGCGCAGCAGCGGCTCGGGCGGGGGCTCGGCGCGGTCCCGCCAGCCGGGCACGACGATCGTGCGCGCATGGCGAAGCGCAGCGACCCCCGCGTGCGCCCGCACGAGCACGCCGCCACTGCCGCGCGCCTCCCTGCCGTCGACGCCGACGATCCGGCAGTTGTACCAGGGCACGCCGAGTTCCGGCCGATCGAGGTCGAACAGCTCGATGGCGATGCCGTACTCGAAGGTGCACAGCCCGTCGTAGGCGAGGACGGCGACGATGCCGGGGTCGGTGGGACACATTGGCGGAAACTTACCAGACCTCGTCCGTTGCGCCACTCCCTCGGATGGGCTCCCGCGGTCGAGAATGGCGTCTCACCCACCCTCGGTGTCCGCCCATGAGCTCCGCCTCCCCCTCGATCGTCGCCTCGATCCCCGCAGCCCCCTCGCCGGCCGCCCTCGCCCACTTCGAGGCCCTTCTCGCGCACGAGACCGACTGCGCCGACGTGCAGGCCGACCTCGCCGCCGGCAGCGCCGCCTTCGTGCTGCTCGACGTGCGCGGCCCCGCCGCGTTCGCGCGCGGCCACGTGCCCGGCGCGACGAGCCTGCCGCACCGCGGCATCGACGCCGGGCGGATGGCCGCGTGGCCCGCGGACACGCTCTTCGTGGTGTACTGCGCGGGGCCCCACTGCAACGGCGCGGACCGCGCGGCGCTGCGGCTGGCACGGCTCGGCCGGCCGGTGAAGAAGATGATCGGCGGCGTGACGGGCTGGCTCGACGAGGGCTTCGACCTCGAACCCGGCGCCGGCCCGACGGCCGCCGCCTGACCCCACACGGAGACCCCCATGCTCCTCCTCAAGCCGTCCTGCGAGTGCTGCGACGTCGACCTGCCGCCCGAGTCGGTCGACGCGCGGATCTGCTCGTTCGAGTGCACCTTCTGCGCGCCCTGCGCGGACGGTCGGCTGGCCGGCCACTGCCCGAACTGCGGCGGCGAGCTGCTGCGCCGCCCGCGCCGCCCGGCCGGCAAGCTCGCCCGGTTCCCGGCATCGACCGAGCGGGTGTTCAAGCCGCCGCGTTGACCGCGCCCCGGCCGCGGCACAGACTCCGACGGCTCGTGCCGTACCGTCGCATTCCGCGCCGTGCGGGCACGCGCTCCGGGGAGATGACGATGATCAAGGTGACGGTGATGTACCCGCACACGGAAGGTGCCCGCTTCGACCACGCCTACTACCGCGACAAGCACATGCCGATGGTCAAGGACACCGTCGGCCCGGCCTGCCTGTCGTACACCGTCGCGAAGGGCCTCGGCGGCGGCGCCCCCGGCGCACCCCCGCCCTACGTCGCGTACTGCGAACTGTTCTTCGAGTCGGTCCCCGCCTTCCAGACGGCCTTCGGCCCGCATGCGAAGGCGATCATGGCCGACGTCCCGAACTACACCGACATCGTGCCGGCGATGCAGATCAGCGAGGTGGTGGTGCAGTGAGCGTTCAGCCGCGCGCCAGCGCCACCCAGCGCTGCACGCTCGGCCGCGCCCACTGCCGCGTCGCGTAGTCGGCCAGGCGCGGTGGCACCGCGTCGCCGGCCATGACGAGCCGGTTCAGCATCAGCGCGAGGTCGGTGTCGGCGATGCACCAGTCGGCGAACAGGTGCTCGCCGCCGTGCGCGAGCCAGCCGTCGGCCGCCGCGAACAGCCGCTCCGCAGCGGCGCGCGTCTCGGCCGACAGCGGCGTCGGCACCGGCCGCGAGAACACGAACTCGGTCGTGCGTGCCTCGCGGATCGGCATCAGGTCGCTGCGCAGCCACGCCTGCACCTGGCGCGCGATCGCGCGCTCGCGCAGGTCGACGGGATACAGCCGGGGCCCGGCAAAGGCTTCGTCGACGTACTCGTCGATGGCTGAGGATTCGCACAGGCGGAAGCCCTCGTGCTCGAGCGTGGGCACGCGTCGCGTGACCGAGGTCGCGCCGTAGGCCGTGCGGCGCTGTTCGCCGGCATCGAGGTCGACGTGGCGCAGCTCGAAGGCGACGCCCTTCTCCACCAGCGCCACGTACGCGGACATCGCGTATGGGCTGAAGTGACGGGCGTCGACGTGCAGGCGGATCGGGGTGGTGGCCATCGGGATGCTCGGGGCGTCAGTTCGCCGAGATGTTCCCGCGCCGGATCACCTGCGTCCACTTCGTCGTCTCGGCTTCCATGAAGCGCCTGAACTCGTCGGGCGAGGTCGCGACCGGGTCGATGCCCAGCGCCGCCACGCGGCTGCGCACCTCGGCATCCGACATCGCCGTGCGGATCGCGTCGCCCAGCCGCTTCACGGTGTCGGCCGACGTGCCGGTCGGTGCCACGACGCCGTACCAGTTCAGCACCTCGTAGCCCGGCAGCGTCTCGGCGATCGGCGCGATGTCGGGCAGCGAGGGAATGCGGGTCGCGGCGGTATGGCCGATCGCGCGCAGCTTGCCGGTCTTGACGTGCGGCATCGTGAGGCTGGGCGCGTCGAACGCGAACTGCACGTGGCCGCCGACCAGGTCGGCGATGCTGGGCGCACTGCCCTTGTAGGCGATGTGCGTCGCCTTGATGCCGGCCATCTCGTTGAAGAGCTCGCCCGCGAGGTGCAGCGTGCTGCCGTTGCCCGACGACGAGTAGTTGACCTGTCCGGGCCGCGCCTTCACGTAGGCGACCAGCTCGGCGACGTTCGTGGCCGGCACCGACGGATTCGCCACCAGCAGGAACGGCAGCGACGCGACCTGCGCCACCGGCACGAAGTCGCGCTCGATGCGCACCGGTGCGTTCGGATAGAAGGCGCCGGTCATCGCGAGGTTGCCCGAGGTGCCGATGAACACGGTCTGTCCGTCGGCCGGCGACTTGGCCACCGACTCCATCGCGAGCAGCCCGTTCGCACCGGGCTTGTTCTCGACGATCACCGGCTGCTTGAGCGCCTCCGAGAGCTTAGGCGCCATCAGCCGCGCGACCGAGTCGATCCCGCCTCCGGGCGGAAAGCCGATCACGATGCGCAGCGGCCGGCCGTCGGACTGGGCGCGGGCGAGCAGGGGTGCCGCAGCCAGCGCGGCGAGCGCAGCGAGAACGGGGCGTCGGGTCGGGGTCATCGGGAGGCTCCGGTCGGCGCGAAGCCGTAGAGGCGCGCCGGGGTGTCGACGAGGATGGTGCGCAGGTCGGCGTCGTCGTCGACCGCGCTGCAGAACAGGTCGTACAGGCTGATCGAGCCGGTCTCGGCGGCGAACGAGATGTGCGGGTCGTCGCTGCCCCACACCAGCCGGTCGACGCGGGTGCGCACCAGCGCGCGGATCATCGCCGGCACGTCGGGGTAGCCCGGCGTGCGCGAGATCCGGTAGAAGCCGGTGAGCTTGACGTGGGCACGACCCGAGCCGGTCGACAGCAGGTCGAGCAGGCGCCGGAAGCCCGGCTGGTCCGGGCCGTCCTTGGCGAGGAACATGCCGAGGTGCGCCATCGTGTAGTCGACCTCGAGCTTCGCCATCCGCGGCAGCATCTCCTCGGTCAGCCAGCCCGGCAGCAGGAAGTCGAGCGACCAGCCGCGGTCCTTGCAGCGCTGCTCCATGCGGTCGATGCGCGGCATCATCCGCGCAGCCAGCCCGGGCTCGTGCGGATGGACCGGCGAGACGTTGATGCGCACGCCGCGCACGCCGCGCGCATGGAAGTCGTCGAACACCGCGTCGGGCGCATTCTCGTCGACGTCGACGATGGCGCGGCAGACGGCGGGATCCATCGTCGCCATCGCATCGAGCATGCAGTCGTTGTCGCGCATGTAGGCGCTGGGCTGCACGAACACGAAGCGCTCGATGCCGATGCGCGCGGCGGTCTGCAGGTAGCTCGACAGCGGCGCCACCGGCGGCGTGTAGCGCAGCTTCGGGTCGCGGTACGGATAGCGGCCCGGCTCGCCGAACACGTGGAAATGGACGTCGCAGGCACCGGACGGGGCGCGGCGGACGGGATCGTGGTCTTCGTGCATGGCGGCTCGTCGGATCAGGGGGCCAGCGTGCGCAGCGTGCGCACGTCGGCGGCGGTGGCAGCCGCGAGGTAGCTCATGTCGCTGCCACCGATGATGAAGCGCGAGCCGAGCGCGAGCAGCTCGCGCTGCAGCTCGGGGTCGCCCCGCACGCCGCCCACGCCCAGGTGACGGCCGTGCGCGCGGCAGGCCGCGGCCACGCGCTCGTAGGCCTGGCGCAGGCGCGGATCGCGCAGCTGGCCCGGGATGCCCATCTCCGTGCACAGGTCGTTCGAGCCGATCAGCAGCATGTCGACGCCGTCGACCGCCGCGATCTCGTCGGCGCGCTCGACCGCCTCGGGGGTCTCGATCATCACGATCATCAGCGTGTCGCGGTTCAGCGTGTCGTTGATCTCGGCCAGCGGCATGCCGCGGTAGGCGAGCGCCGGCGACGGCCCCATCACCGAGCGCTTGCCGACCGGCGGGAAGCGGGCGGCGCGCACCACCGCGCGCGCCTCGTCGGCGCTGTTGACGTGCGGCACCAGCAGGCCCTGCGCGCCGCCGTCGAGCGCGCGCGAGATCGCGTCGTGCGCATGGCTGGGCACGCGCACCAGCGGCGTGATGCCGAGCGCCGGGCTGCCGGTGCACAGCAGCGACGCGGTCTCGAGCGACAACGGGCTGTGCTCGAGGTCGACGTACATGCAGTCGAAGCCCGAGGCCGCGGCGACCATCACCACATCGAGACTGCGCGCCTGACGGATGCTCATGCACAGCACGAGCTTCCCCTCGGCAAGCTTGCGCTTGGTGGCGTTCATTCGGTCTTGACCCCGGCCTGGGTGATGACGCGCTTCCAGGTGACCAGCTCGCGCTCGATCAGCGCGCGGTACTGCGCACCGTCCATCCGGATCTGGCGGGCGCCCTGCGACTCGAGGAAGGCCTGCAGCTTCGGCTTGGCCGCCGCGATGGCGATCTCCTCGTGCAGCCGCGAGACGATCGGCGCCGGCGTGCCTGCGGGCGCGAGGAAGCCGAAGCGGTAGACGACGTCGTAGTCGGGGTAGCCGCGCTCCTCGAAGGTCGGCACGTCGGGCAGCGCCGGCGAGCGCTGCTTGCCCGAGACGGCGAGCGGAACCACTCGCCCCGCCTTCACGTGGCCGACCGCACCGCCCAGGCTCGAGATCGTCAGGTCGATCTGGCCGGCGGCGGTGTCGGTGAGCGCCGCGGCCACGCCGCGGAACGGCACGTGTGTCATCTCGATGCCGGCCTGCGACGCGAAGTACTCCATCGCGAGGTGCGCCGACGAGCCCTGCCCGCCCGAGCCGAAGGTCAGGCCCTTCGGCTTCGACTTGGCGAGCGCGACCATCTCCTGCACCGTCTTCGCCGGCAGCTCCTTCCTCGCGACCATGATCGCCGGCGCCTCGACGCACAGCGTGATCGGCACGAGGTCGCGCAGCGTGTCGTAGGGCAACGAGGCGTAGAGCCCCGGCGAGATGGTGAGCGAGCTGTCGGTGAAGACCAGCGTGTGACCGTCGGGCTTCGCCTTGGCCACCTCGTTGGTGCCGATGGTGCCGGCCGCGCCGCCCTTGTTCTCGACGATCACCTGCTGACCGAGCTGCACCGACAGTTCGGCGGCGATGGCACGTGCCGCGAGGTCGGTCAGCGCGCCGGCCGCGAACGGCACGACGATGCGGATCGTCGTGGACGGCCAGGCCGGCTGGGCGCGGACGGCCGGAGCGGCCAGCACAGCGGCGGTGGCGGACAGTCCCTTGAGGATGTCGCGTCGGGTGGTCTGCATGCTCTCGTCTCCTTGGTATGGGTCGTGCCGCGCGTGCCCTCAGGCCCGCGCGCCGTGCAGCGTCCGCGCCATCTCGGCGGTGGCCGCGATCGACGACCAGACCGGGCGGCCGAGGTCGCGCCGCAGCTCGTCGAGGATCGCGTGGGTCGGGAGCTGCGAGCAGGCGATGAACAGCGCGTCGTGGCCGTCCTCCACCGTGGCGCGCGCCAGCGCATCGACCTCGGCGGCGGTGATGCGGCCGAGCGACGCGGTGTCGGTGGCGCCGAGCGTGTCGAGCCGTGCGACCTGCACGTCGCTGCGCGCCAGGTAGTCGACGAGCTGACGGTTGACCTCGTCGGTGTACGGCGTGACCACCGCGATCCGGCGGGCGCCGCAGCGCTGCAGGATCGCGACCATCGCGTTGGCGGTGGTGACCACCGGCCGGCCGGTGACCTCGTGCAGCCGCGCCGACAGCGCGGCATCGGCGTCCGGCCCCATCAGGAAGCCGGCCGCGGTGCAGCCGTAGGCGATCAGCTCGGGCGGGTCGGCGGCGAAGTCGCGGGCGAGCTCGATCGCCGCGTCGACGTAGGCCGGCACGGTCTCGCGCGTCAGCAGCCCGGCGCCGCGCGGCACCTTCAGCGTGTTGCAGTGCGAGCCCTCGGGCAGCCACGCCGGCAGCTCGCGCGCCATCGTGGTGTTGTTGGCCGGGACCATCAGGCCGACCCGCATCGGCGCGGCGTCGGCACGGGCCGTCGTGGGCGCGCGGTCCGCGCTCACAGCGGCTTCAGCGGCGGCGCCGCGTTGTCGGGCAGCGCCATGCCTGCCGTGTTCAGCACCATCGCCATCAGCGTGTAGTAGCCCGACAGCGCGATCAGCTCGAGCACGCCCTCGACACCGAAGGCCGCGCGCACCGCGTCGAACTGCGGGTCCTCGATGCGGCCGGTGCCGTGCGCCTGCATGCAGAACTCGTAGACGGAGGCCTGGATCGGCGTCATCGGCTCGGGCCGGCGGCCGAGCGACAGCGCCTCGATGATGTGCGGCTCGAGCTCGGCCTTGCGGGCGAGCTTCTCGTGCATGTACCACTCGTGCTGACACGACCACCGGCGCGCGGTGGCCAGCACCGCCATCTCGAGGATCGCCGGCGGCAGCACGCTCTCGAAGCGGAGGAACTCGCCCAGCCGCTGCAGGTTGCGGGCCAGCCCGGCATGGTGGATCAGCGGGATGAAGGGCCCGCGGACCTCGCCGCGCGGGCCGGCCGAGATCTCCGCGGCGACCTCGCGCTGCAGCGGGTTCATCTGCTCGAGCGTGAGCTTCGGGAAGCGTTCGGTCACGTGTAGCTCCAGGTGGCGTGCTTGGCCTGCTGCGCGGCGCCCGCCGCGGGCCGCCAGTGCAGCGTGCGGATCTCGCCGAACTCGCGCGGCAGGCGCGACCAGCTCGAGCCGCCATCGGTGCTGCGGAAGACCTGGCCGAGGTTCGTGCAGGTGAAGAGCAGATCGGGGTCGGCCGGATGCGTGGCGACGCACCACACCGTGCTGTTGAGCGGGCCCGGCAGCGCGAGCTCGTCCCAGTGGCGGCCGGCATCGCGGCTGCGCAGCAGCCGGCCGGTGGCGCCGGGCGGGCCGTTGCCGTTGGTGAGGAACACCGTGCGGCCGTCGGCCGCGACCGTCACGCCGCGCACGTACTGCCAGGGCGAGTCGATCGGCTCGTGCACCCAGTGCGCGCCGTCGTCGGTGCTGCGGTGCAGGCCCTTGTTGGTGGTGGCGAGCAGGTGCTTGGCGCCGGTCTCGTCGCGCAGCACCGCGATGCCGTGCACGTCGGCCGAGACCAGTCCGTCCTCGCGCAGCGCCCAGTTCAGGCCGCCGTCGGTGGAGCGGTAGATCCCGCCGATCTCGATGCCCGCCCAGATCACGCCGCGGTCGACCGGATCGAAGAGGATCTGCGTGACCCGCGTCGGACCCTTGTTGATCTCGGAGAAGGTGCGCACGCCGGGCACGTTCGCCACCGTCCAGGTCAGGCCCGCATCGGTGGAGCGGTACAGCCCGCCCGGACGCGTGCCCGCGATCATCAGCGACGGATTCTCCGGGTCCTGCGCGATCGCCCAGACGTCCTGCATGGGGCTGGGCATCGGCTCCCATCGCGCGGTGGACTCGAGCCAGCGGAACAGGCCCATGTCCGAGCCCGCCCACAGCACGTCGGCGTCGGAGGGATGGCTGGACATGCACCAGACACGCGCCTCGGTGTACATCCCCGAGTGGCTGTTCGGATGCGTCCAGGACTCGCCCAGATCGTTGCTGAACCAGGCCGAATGCCCGGCCGTGCCTGCGTACAGGCGGATGCCGTCGGTGTTCATGGTGTCTCCCCCTGCCCCTTCGGTTGCGGCCGATGGTACGCCGGTTCGCAGAGGGGGCGGGGGGGCGGCGAGTGACTGTGGAACGCGATCCGTGCAGTGCGTCACCGAAGTCGCGAGCCGCGCACGGCGGGACTCACCGCATCGAATGCAGTCCCACCATGTTCCCCTCGGTGTCGACCACCAGCGCGATGTGCCCGTGCGGCCCGATGGCGAACTTCGGCCGCATGACCTGTCCGCCCGCGGCCTCGACGCGCGCCGCCTCGACCGCGCAGTCGTCGCAGGCGAAGTAGACCAGCGTGCCGCCGCCGCCGGGCGCGATCCCGTCCATCTTCACCAGGGCGCCCGCGGCGCCGCCCGCCTCCTGCGACGACGGGAAGCTCCACATCTGCGAGCTGCCCGTCGGGTCGTCGAGCTGCGTGAGCGAGGCCTGGAGCACGGTCTCGTAGAAGCGCCTCGCGCGGGCGATGTCGGCGACGTAGATCTCGAACCAGACGACGGGATTCGGCTTCATCTCGAACTCCTCGGGGTGCGGTGCGCCGCGGGGTGCGGCGTCTTCGCGGAGTCTAGTCCCGATGCGCGGGCATCAGAAGCGCTCTTCGGGCCCGAGGTAGCGCCATTCCCCGACCGGCACGCCCGCGAGCGGCACGCGGCCGATCCGCAGCCGGCTGATCGCCAGCACCTTCAGGCCCGCGTCGGCGCACGCGCGCTCGATGCGCCCGGGCTGGTGCCCCTTGATCGCGAAGCGCAGCCGTGTCGTCTCGTCCGAGCTGCTGCCGATGCTCACCCGCATCGCACGCGGGGCGCGCGGCTCGGCCGGATCGATCGCGAGCCGCGCGAGCAGCGCCGGATCGACCGCACCCGCGACGTCGACCATCGTCTCGTGCTCGAGCTGCGAGGCGTCCTCCGTCAGCCGCCGCGCGATCCGCGGGTCCTGCGAGAACACCAGCAGGCCGCCGGCCGTCGTCTCCAGCGGCGTGAGGCACAGCTGTCGCCGCAGGTGCGCGGGCTCGACGCGCGGCGGCACGCGGTCGCCGGTGGCGCGATGGCGGACCTGCAGCAGGGCCGCCGCCCCGTTGGCCGCATCGCCGGCCACGAGCCCCGGCGGCTTGTTCAGCAGCAGCGTCACCGGCTCGGTCGCCGACAGCGTCGCGCCCCGCACCAGCGCGACGCGCTGCGCATCGCGCACGCGGCTGGGCGGCGTGTCGACCACCACGCCGTCGACCGTCACCATGCCCGACTCGATGTAGCGCTCGGCCTCGCTGCGCGAGCAGCCGAGCTCGCGGGCGAGGCGCTTGGCCAGTCGCTCGCCTTCGGCCTCGGCCGTGTCGGCGCGGGGCGGGTCGGCGGGGCGGGGGGCGGAAGTGGGCGCGGGCCGGGCGGCCGGGCGGGAGGGTCTGGCTGCGCCGGGCGGGCCCGGAGGCCGGGGGGGTCGTTGCGGAGGACGGCTCATCCCCGCATGGTACGGGGCGGCGCGTGCCCGGGGCGCCCTCGATGCCCGACCCGACGGCCCGCATCGGCCGTCAGGTCGGCGGATCAGGCCCCGGACGCGGGCGGCGTCTGCTCCCGGATCAGCGCCGCCACCTGAACCGCCATCTCGGGCGTGATCTCGGTCTGGTGGACCGTGCTCGCGTGGGCTGCGGCCTTCTGCAGCACGTCCTCGCGGGTCGCCCCGACGACGACGCCCGCGCAGTCGAATCCCGCGTCGCGACATTTCAGTTCGAACATTCCGATGCTCCTGTGGGTGAGTCGAGCCCCATTGGACGCCGGCAGCGTCACGGGCCCGTCACCGGGTCGTCCGGTCGGCGGATCAGGCCAGCGTGAGCTCGACCGGCACCGCCCGGGCGAGCGTCGTGTAGATCGGGCAGCGCGAGCGGAAGGCATCGAGCAGCGCGCCGGCCTGGGTGGCGTCGGGGCCGGTCATCTCGAAGCGGATCCGGATCGACTGGAAGCGCGGGTCGAACGGCTCGCCGCACACGCCCCGCGGATCGAAGTCGCCGGCCGCCGTCACGTTGATCGCCGCCAGCGGAATGCCCGCCTCGCGGGCGGCCCGCTCGCACACGAAGGTCGCGCACGCGGCGAGCGACGCCAGCAGCAGCTCCACCGGATTGGGCGCCTCGTTCGGACCGCCGAGCGGCGGCGGCGAGTCGGTGACCAGATGCTGGCCGCGGGTCGCGATCAGCGCGCGGCCGGGTTCGTTCGAGAGTCGGCTGCTGGAGGACGAGGTGGCGAGCGAGGCCTGTGTCATGTCGGGATCTCCTGGGTCGGTCGGGCGGGGAGGGATGCCCCCGAAGACAGATAGCACCGCCGCGTCACCGTATAGTCACCGGATGCGGCCTTCGTTCCCGGTTCTGACATGACCGTGCTGTCGGTGACGCTCTTCGGACCCGGCGAGCTCGCGCTCGATGGCGAGCGCCTCCGGGTCCATTCGGCCAAGACGCTCGCGCTGCTGGCGTTCCTGGCCCTCGAGGCCGACCGGCCGCACACGCGGACCCGACTGGCCGCCCTGGTCTGGGGTGATGCATCCGAGCCGGCCGCGCGCCAGAGCCTTCGCCAGGCGCTGTATTCGCTGCGGCGCACGAGCGGGGGTCGGATCGGAACGCTTGCCGGGCTCGAGGCGGAGCAGCTGCGGCTGGCACCGCATCCCGAGCTGCAGGTCGACGTGCTGCGGTTCCTGGCCTGCGTGCAGCAGACCGACGCCGAGGCCTGGACCGAGGCCGCGGCGCTGTACAGGGCGCCGCTCCTCGCCGGGCAGTCCTTCGACGGATGCGACGACTACCAGGCATGGCTCGTGACGATGCGCGAGCACCTGCAGTCGCTCGCCTCGCAGAATCTCTCGCGGCTGCTGGTGGGATGCATCGCGCAGGGCGACACGGTGCAGGCGCTGCAGCACGCCCAGGCGCTGCGCGCGATCGATCCGATGAACGAATTCGCGTCGCGCGGCCTGATGAAGCTGTTCGCGGCGCGCTCCGAGCCGCACCGCGTCGAGGCCGAGTGGCAGCGCCTGAGCACGACCCTGCAGCGCGAGCTGGGGGTCGCGCCGAGCCCGCTCACGCGCGCGACCTATCTGGGCCTGGGCGGCAGGAGCCTGCGGGACGGACCGGCGCACCGCGGTGCCGAGGCGCCTGCCGGGACCGATGCTGTGTTGAGGGCGGCGCGGGCGGCCGAGCGCGTGCATGCGTTCGGCCATGCACTCGATCTGTACGACCGGGGGCTCGCGATGCTGCGCGCGGTCGAGCCCGCCGAACCGGAGCGGCTCTGCGAGGTGCTGGTCGCGAAGGAGGCGGTGCTGGACCGGCTGGGACGTCGGGCCGAGCAGGTCGCCACGCTCGAGGAGGCCACCGCGATCGCCCGCGGGCTGGGTGATCCGTCCCGCCTCGCGACGGTGCTGCTGCGACGCGCCGGTGCCGGCGCCTACCTCGGGTCGGGCGACGAGCAGGTCAGCCTCGATGCCGCGCTCGAGGCGCTGCAGCTGCTGCGTGACAGCGAGGACCGGCCCGGAGAGGCCGAGGCCCTGCGGGAACTCGGGTTCCTCCACTGGCGCCTGGAGCAGCCGGCCGCGGCGCTGGAGCGATCCCGGGAGGCGCATGCGATGCACCGGCGCCTGGGCGACGTCGCGGGCGAGGCGAGCGCGGTGCACAACCTGGCCGAGATCCATCGCGGGCTGGGGAGCGTGGCCCGCGCGCTCGGGCTGTACGACGACGCGCTTCGCCTGCACTGGGCGAGCCGCAATCCGGCGGGCGAGATCCTCACCCGCTTCGGCATCGCGGGCGCCCTGCATCAGAGCGGGCAGGCCGAGCGGGCCCAGGACGCCTATCGCGCCGCGCTGGCACTGAGCGAGCGCCATGGCGAGCGGACGATGCAGGCGCGGGCACTGCAGGCGCTGGCCGCCATCGCACGGGAGACGGGCGCACTCGACGAGGCGCTCGGTCACATGCAGGCCGCGGTCGCCATCGACCGGGCGACCAGCTATGCGCACGCCCTCGGGCACGACCTCGTCGCGCTCGCCATCATCCACCTGCAGCGGCACGAACGCGCCGAGGCGCGGGCGGCGCTGCAGGAGGCGCTCGTCTGGTGCGAGTACACCGACGATGCCGAGGCGGCCGCATCGGCGCGTCGCCGGCTCACCGAGATGGAGGCCGGCCTCGATCCCGCATCGTGGACGTCCGAGCCCTCAGGGCCGGTGAGGAGCCACCTCGCCCTGCCCGAGGGCAAGGTGTACTGCGCGTTCGAATCGCCGCTCGCGGCGCCGGCCGGGCGAGCCTGAGCGGCACGCCTTCGGCCCCGCTGCGCGTGGTCCGGGCGGCCGCGTCCGGTCAGGCCGCGGCGGCCGGCGGGTCCGCCGCCAC
>CAIUGQ010000299.1 GCA_903898725.1 uncultured Burkholderiales bacterium
CCTGCTGCAGCCGGGCAGGGCGCTTGGGGTCGGAGGGCGGGCGGCCGCGGCCGGAGATCGTCGGCAGCAGTGCGGCCATCATCCGTTCGACGAGCTTCGGGTCGCGCCAGAACGCGTCGAACGCGGCGTCGAACAGCGGGAGGTGTTCGCGGCGGCTGATCAGTGTCGCGGCCAGCGCGGCATGCACGTCGTCGCGTCGTGCGAGCCCCACCGCTTCGACCGCCCGGACCGCCGCAGCGGCGCGGTCGACCCCGATCGGCAGGCCGCTCGCGCGCAGCACGCGGGCGAACACGACCACGTTGCGGGCGAGCGAGCCCGGAGCCTCTGCCGGGACCGACATGGGATCAGCCGCGGCCGGCCGCGGTGGCGAGTTCCTGCAGCAGGCGCTGCGCCTCGCCGCCCTGCATCCGGGCGATGTCCTCGTGATACTTCAGCAGGACACCGATGGTGTCGGACACCGCCACCGGGTCGAGATCCATCCGGTCGAGCGCGACCAGCGCATTGACCCAGTCGATCGCCTCGGCGATGCCCGGCGCCTTGAAGAGGTCGAGCGAGCGGGCCCGCTGCACGAAGGCCACCGCCTGCCGCGTCAGCGACGCGGGCGCCTCGGGGACCGCGCGGGCGACGATCGCGTACTCCCGGTCGAGATCGGGGAACTCGACCCAGTGATACAGGCACCGACGCTTGAGCGCGTCGTGGATCTCGCGGGTGCGGTTCGAGGTGAGCACGACCCGCGGCCGGTGCCGCGCACGCACGGTGCCGAGCTCGGGAATCGTGATCTGCCAGTCCGAGAGCACTTCGAGCAGGAACGCCTCGAAGGGCTCGTCGGCACGGTCGAGCTCGTCGATCAGCAGCACCGCCGGGCGATCCGACTCGAGCGCCGCGAGCAGCGGACGCGCCAGCAGCATGTCGCGACCGTAGAGCGAACGCTCCACCGCATCGCGTTCCACCGGCCCCGCCGACTCGGCCAGCCGCACGTGCAGCAGCTGGCGCGAGACGTTCCACTCGTACGCCGCCTGAGCGACGTCCAGCCCTTCGTGGCACTGGAGCCGGATCAGCGGCGCATCGGTGACCTCGGCCAGCACCTTCGCCAGCTCGGTCTTGCCCACGCCCGCCTCGCCCTCCAGGAACAGGGGGCGCTGCAGGCGCAGGCTCAGGAACACCGCCGTGGCGAGGCGCCGGTCGGCGAGGTAGCCCCGCGTCGCCAGCAGCGCCTCGACGGCGTCGACGGAGTCGGGAACCCCCGTCATGCAGCCGCGCTGGCGGCCTGCTCGACCGCCCGTTTCGTCAGTGTGGCGACCAGTGCGGCCCGATACTCCGCGCTGGCGTGCAGATCGCCGTTGACGTCGCCGGCATCGAGCGCGAGGCCGTCGAGCGCCGCTGCGCGAAAGCCGCCCCTCGCGAGCGCCGCCTCGGCCGCCGTCCAGCGAAACGCGTTGGATTTCACGCCGGTCACGCCGACGCGCACGCCGCCTGGCCCGTCGCTCACGCACACGCCGACCAGCGCGAAGCGCGAGGCCGGGTGCTTGAACTTCAGGTACGCCGCCCGCTTCGGAATCGGGAACTCGACGGCGACGATCAGTTCGCCCGCCTGCAGCGCCGTCTCGAACAGACCGGTGAAGAAGGCGTCGCCCGGGATCGAACGGCGGTCGGTGACGACCGTCGCGCCGAGCCCGAGCACGCCGGCCGGATAGCAGGCCGCCGGGTCCGAGTTCGCGAGCGAGCCGCCGATGGTGCCGGCGTTGCGGACCATCGGGTCGCCGATGCCTTCGGCGAGCGCGGCGAGCGCGGGGATCGTACGGCGTACGTCGGCCGAGGCCGCGACCGCGCTGTGCCGGGTCATCGCACCGATCCGCAGGGTGGCGCCGGTCACGGTGATGCCCGCGAGGCCGGCAACGGCGCCGAGGTCGACGAGCGCTGAGGGCTGCGAGAGCCGCAGCTTCATCGCCTGCACGAGGCTCTGGCCGCCGGCAAGGAATCGGGCGTCGGCGACGGCGCCCGCGCGGGCCGCGCCCGCGAGGTCGGCGGGACGCTGGTAGTCGAAGGTGTACATGTCGGTCTCCTCGTCGATCGGGGTCAGGCGCGCGCGCGGAGGGCGCGCCACACGCGTTCCGACGTCGCCGGCATCGCCAGGTCGCGCACGCCGATCGCGTCGGTGATCGCGTTGATCAGCGCCGGGGGCGAACCGATCGCCCCCGCCTCGCCGCAGCCCTTGACGCCCAGCGGATTGTGCGTGCACGGCGTCGAGCAGGTGTCGACGACGAAGTTCGGCAGGTCGGTGGCGCGCGGCATGGCGTAGTCGAGGTACGAACCGGTCAGGAGCTGGCCGGACTCGCTATCGTAGACCGCCTGCTCGAGCAGCGCCTGCCCGATGCCTTGGGCGATGCCGCCGTGAACCTGCCCCTCGACGATCATCGGGTTCACGATGTTGCCGAAATCGTCGACCGCGGTGAAGCGTTCCACCGTGACCGTGCCGGTGTCCGGATCGACCTCCACCTCGCAGACATACGAGCCGGCCGGGTAGGTGAAGTTCGTCGGGTCGTAGAACGCATTCTCGTTCAGTCCGGGCTCGAGCTTGTCCAGCGGATAGTTGTGCGGGACATAGGCGGTGAGCGCGACCTGGGCGAACGGGATCTTGCGGTCGGTTCCGGCGACCCGGAACTCGCCGTTCTCGAACTCGATGTCGGTGTCCGAGGCCTCGAGCAGGTGGGCGGCGATCTTGCGTCCCTTGGCGATCACCTTGTCGACGGCCTTGACGATGGCGGTGCCGCCGACGGACAGCGAGCGCGACCCGTAGGTGCCCATGCCGAACGGCACGCGCCCGGTGTCGCCGTGCACGATCTCGACGTTCTCGACCGGGATCCCGAGCCGTCCGGCGACGACCTGCGCGAAGGTGGTCTCGTGACCCTGACCATGGCTGTGCGAGCCGGTGAACACGGTGACCGTGCCCGTCGGGTGCACGCGGACCTCACCGGCCTCGAACAGTCCGGCGCGTGCACCGAGCGCGCCCGCGATGTTCGACGGGGCCAGGCCGCAGGCCTCGATGTAGCACGAGTAGCCGAGACCGCGCAGGCGGCCGCGGCGGGCGGACTCGGCCTTGCGCGCCGGGAAGCCCGCGACGTCGGCCAGCGTCTGCGCCTTGGCGAGCGTGGCCTCGTAGTCGCCGATGTCGTAGGTCAGCCCGACCGGGGTGGGGTAGGGGAACTCGCGGATGAAGTTGCGGCGGCGCAGCTCGGCCGGATCGACCTTCAGCTCGCGGGCGCACTGCTCGACCAGCCGCTCGACCACATAGGTGGCCTCGGGACGACCGGCGCCGCGGTAGGCATCGACCGGGGCGGTATTGGTGAACACCCCGGTGACCTCGCAGAAGATCGCCGGCGTGCGGTACTGGCCGGCCAGCAGCGTCGCGTACAGGATCGTCGGCACCGACGAGGCGAAGGTCGACAGGTAGGCGCCCAGGTTGGCGATCGTCTTCACCCGCATGGCGGTGAAGGTGCCGGCGGCATCGGTGGCGAGCTCGGCCACGGTCACGTGGTCCCGGCCGTGGGCGTCGGTCAGGAACGACTCGCTGCGATCGGCGGTCCACTTGATCGGGCGGCCGACCCGCTTCGACGCCCAGACGAGCGCGGTCTCCTCGGCGTACAGGAAGATCTTCGAGCCGAAGCCGCCGCCGACGTCGGGTGCGATCACGCGCAGACGCGA
>CAIUGQ010000300.1 GCA_903898725.1 uncultured Burkholderiales bacterium
CCGGTCATCGTGGCGAACGGATGTCGACGCGCGACCATCTCCCGCTCGTCGGTCCGCTGCCCGACGGGCTCGCGCTGCAAGGCGCTACCGGACTCGGGCGTGACGATCGCAGGCCGCAGCCCCGGCTGCCGGGTCTGTGGATCGCGACGGCCTTCGGCGGTCGCGGCCTGCTGTGGTCGGTGCTCGCTGCAGAACTGATCGCGGCACGCCTCGAAGGGGAACCCGCGCCGCTCGATCGCACGCTCGCAGCCGCCCTCGCGACCGACCGATTCCTCAGACGATCGCGGCGCGCCGCCGACACCTCGGGTTGACCCGCGCGACACGGCTCCGTACCTTCGACGGTTTGCCCGGCCGCGCATGTTCACCGTCCTCGAAGTCACCCTCCCCGTCTTCGCGCTGGTGCTGTGCGGCTGGATCGCGGCCCGGAGGCGGCTGCTCGGCGATGTCGGCGTGGAAGGCATCAATGCCTTCGTCTTCTGGTTCGCGCTGCCCGCGATGCTGTTCCGGGCCGTGTCCGCCCATCCGGTCTCCCGGATCGCCGACCTCAGGTTCTTCGCCGCATTCCTGCTGGCCGGTGCAGTGCTGTACGCGGGCGTGCTGTGGGCGGCACGCCGACGCCCGGCCGGCGAGCGGACGGCGCTCGCCTTCTCGTCGACCCACGGCAACATCGGCTATCTCGGGCTCCCGCTGCTCGCGCAGTTCGGCGACGACACCCGATTGCCGGCGATGGTCATGGCGATGATCGCCGACATCTGCGTGCTCATCGTCGGCACGATCGTGCTGTTCGAGTTCGCCCGCAGCGGCACCGGGCGCGGCGAGGTCGAGGTGCCGCTGCACAGGCGGGTGGGTGCGGCCCTCGGCGGCCTGCTGCGTACCCCGCTGATCCTGGGCATCGTGGCCGGCCTGGTGTTCTCGGCGACCGGCACCCGGCTGCCGGCGGCCGCCGATTCGTTCGTCCGCCTGCTCGCGCAGGCCGCCGGTCCCTGTGCGCTGTTCGCCATCGGCGCCTCGCTCGGCGCGCGGGCCGTGGTGGTCGACACCGCGGTCCGGGGCCTGCTGCTCGCCAAGCTGGTGGTGCACCCGATCCTGGTCGGCGCGGCGATGTTGATGCTCGACGCGGACCCCACCCTGGCAGCGATCGGTATCGTCGCTGCGGCCTTGCCGACCGCGAGCAACACCTACATCCTGTCGCAGCGATACGGCATCGACACGCGATCGATCGGTTCGGCGATCGTCGTCGGTACCTTCGCGGCGGCGGCCACGGTATCGTTCGTCATCTGGCTGCTGCAGCTCAAGCCGGTCTGATTGCCAGGGCGCTCGCGCTCGTCCCGACTCCCAACGCCTGATCCCTCATGCCCAGAAAGACCATCCCGATCGTCCGTTACGACTGCTCGAAGTGCCCCGGGTACTGCTGCAGCTATCCGCGCATCGAAGTCAAGGACAAGGACCTCGCGCGGCTCGCCAAGCACTTCGACCTCTCGAAGGCCGATGCCGAGCGCAAGTTCACGCGCTGGTACGAACCGGGCGAGCGGATCCTCAAGCACCGCAAGGACGAGGTGTACGGCTCGATCTGCCGGTTCTTCGACACGGATGTGCGCCGCTGCACGATCTACGAGGCGCGGCCCGCTGTCTGCCGCGACTATCCGAACGGCTCGAAGTGCGGCTACTACGACTTCCTGAAGTTCGAGCGCAAGCACCAGGACGATCCGGACTTCATTCCGTCCGCCTGACGCCTGCGCCCGGGGCGCGGCTTACTGCCAGTTGCGACGCCCGTTGCCGCGGCCGTGATCGTCGCCGTGGCGATGGCCGTGGCCGTAGCCGTACCCGCGGCCATCGTCGTACCCGCGACCGGAATGACCCCGCCAGATCACGGCGGGGGGCGGGGCGTACACCGGCTGCGGCACGTACACCGTGGCCGGGTGATACACGCGCGGCGGCGGATAGTAGACCCGTGCCGGCGGGTAGTAGACCGCAGGCGGCGGTTGCCAGGTCTGGACCGGCGGGTAGTAGTGGACCGGCTGCGGGTGGACCGGCTGTACGTAGACAGGCTGGCTGTTCCAGCTGCGGGCGTGGCTGGTCGTGATCGCCGTGCCCGTCACCGCGCCGATCGCGCTGCCGACGATGGCGCCGTCGCGTCCGCCGAATGCCTGGCCGATCACCGCGCCGGCGCCTGCGCCGATGACCGCCCCCACGACGGCGCTTCCGCCTCCGTGAGCCTGAGCCGCAGGGGCTGCGGCCAGCGCGCCGAACAGGACGAGGGTGGCGGTGAGGGTGGACTTCATGTCGGGCCTCCGAGGGCCGGGTTGCGGTCGAGTCAGGCTACCGGAGGGCGATCGGGCAGGGCCGCGGGGGCGGGCAACAGATGTAACCGCCTGTGACGTACCCGCCCGTGACCGGAGCCGATCAGCGTCCTGGCCCGGACGGCCCGAGGTAGCGCTCTGCGTCGAAGGTCTGCAGCCATTGCGGCCGGTAGATCGCCAGGCCGGTGACGACCATGCCGGTGGTGACCGCCTCGCCGTCGGCGAGGATCAGCAGCGCGATCCACCAGTCGGCGCCGGTCTCCCGCCTTGCGCCCGCGGCGAAGAGCAGGCGCTCGGCCGCACCGCCGGCCAGGGTCGCCACGAGGGTGCCGGCGAATACCGCGACGAACAGGTAGACGAACAGGTGCGGCGGCAGGCGCCGCTCGATCAGCCTGAGCCAGCCCCAGGCCACCGCGATCGGCAGCCAGCCGTCGAGCAGAACCGCCATCGGCATCTCCGACATGTTCACCGTGCCGGTGGCTGAGGCGAACCCTGCGCCGCCGAGCACGGCGACGGCGGCCCAGTACGGACCGAGCACGTAGAGCGCGAGCGGGGTCACGAGCCAGTGCAGCGGCGGGCCGCCGGCCAGCGTGGTCCGAAGCGTCCAGGCGAGCCCGATCAGGACGGCGACAGCGCCGAGCGCGTGCGGCGACACCGCCTTGGTGCCCGATGGGTGCCTCATGCCGCTCATGCCGCGGATGCCGTTCGTGCAGCGGAGGCTGCGGCGCCGACGCCGGCACCGTCCAGTCGGATCGACACGCGCGTGCCCTGCCCGGCGTCGCTGCGGATCGTGAGGACCCAGCCCGCGGCCGCACAGATCCGCTCGGCGATCGTCAGTCCGAGGCCGAGCCCCGACGGGCCGGTCTCGTCGTCGGCCGCGGTGCCTCGCCAGAACGGATCGAACACGCGTTCGAGCGCGGCCGAATCGATGCCGGGCCCTCGGTCGAGCACCTCGACCGCACCGTCGGCGCCGCGTACCTCGACCGGCGCGCTGCGCCCGTGGCGGATCGCGTTGCGCAACAGGTTGGACAACACGATCTCCAGCATCGCCGGGTGAAGGACCACGCGATCGGGTTCGGACAGCGACACGGTCACGGTGGTGCCCAGCAGACGCGACTCCGCTGCGAGCCGCTCGACGCAGAGCGTCACCAGTTCGCCGAGCGGTCGCGGCGTGCCCTCGGGCGGGAGCGGCACGGGCCGATCGCCGGCCGGCTGCCAGCGGGCGACCAGGAGCAGCACGCCGAGCAGACGCTCGAGTTCGTCGACCGACTCGCGGACCGAGCGCAAGCGGGGCCGCACCGTCTCCGGGAGGTCGGCGCGCGCCATCAGGACCTCGGTACCGGTGGCGATCCGGGTGAGCGGTGTCCGCAGCTCGTGGCTGGCGGCCGCGGCGAAGGCGCGCTCCTTGCGCAGCGCGATCGCGACCTGGCGCCGGTGATCGTCGAGCGCATCGGCGAGTGCGCCGACCTCGATGTCCATCGCCATGTCGCGGAAGGTCGTCGATCCGGGCCCGTCGCTGATCCGTCGCTGCAGCCGGTTCATGCCACCCAGCAGCCGGTCGACCAGACCGAGCGCCAGCCGCGATGCCAGCAGCGTGAGCATCAGCGCGATGGCGAGCACGGCCCAGAGCAGATCGAGGCGGCGCTGCTGGTGCTCGCTGGCATCGTAGGCGAGCATGAACGAGAGCGGCCCCTGCTGGGCGATGCCGACCTGGTAGTCGACGCCATCGGCGCCCCGCACCTCACGCATTGCGATGCCGCGCGGCGACGCGACCGCGACGTCGCGAAGCGCCAGGAGATGAGGCGGCAGATCGTCACCGGCGACCGCCGGATCGCGGGATGCGACGAACAGCCGAAGGTCACCGGTATTCGGGTAGGCCAGCAGCCGGTCGCGTGGATGGATCTCCATGCTGCGGCGCAGCTCGTCCTCGACCACCCGCTCGATCAGCCGCCGCTCGTAGCCGTACCACACGACGTGCAGGAGGAGCGCCTCCGCGAACGATGCGATCGACGCGGTGACGACGATCCCGACGACCAGCCGCCGCCTAAGCGAGGGGGACCGGCGCCCGGATCCGGTAGCCATGACCGTGCAGGTTCTCGATCGGGTCGATGCCGGCCTCCGAGAACGCGCGGCGCGTCTGCGCCACCAGCGCCCGCAGCGCGTCTCCGCCGGGCGGCTCGTCACCCCAGATCTCGCGCTCGAGGTCGGGGCGGGAGAAGACCCGGTCGGGGGCGCTCATCAGCAGGTCCACCAGCTGGAACGACCGGGGGGTGAGCCGCACGACGGTGTCGCCCACGCGCACCCTGCGGGCCTCGCGCTCGAGCCGCAGCGTGCCGAGCGTGGTGACCTCGGTGGCGCGGCCGTTCGCACGGCGAGACAGCGCGCGCAGCCGCATCGCCAGCTCATCGAGCAGGAAGGGCTTGACGAGGTAGTCGTCCGCGCCCGCCGCGAATCCGGCGCGCTTGCTGTCGATGGAATCCCGTGCCGTCAGCATCAGCACCGGCGTCACGCCGAGCGGCCCGGCACGCAGTCGCCGGCACCAGTCGACGCCGTCGATCCCGGGCAGGTTCAGGTCGAGCACCACGACGTCGGGACGCTCGCGCTGCGCGATCTCCATGCCGACGATGCCGTCCGGCGCGTAGCGCGTGTCCATGCCGGTCGTCTGCAGATAGTCGCAGACGTTGGCCCCGATCACCGGGTCATCCTCGATCACCAGCACGCGCATCATCACCCCCCCTCCTCGACTTCAGCCCAGCGCGACGCGGGCATTGCGCCAGAGCCTCATCCACGGGGATTCCCCCGCAGGACCGCCGACCCGTCCGCCGCCCGAGCTCGGCTCGTCCGGCCGCCACGACCACTGGGCCATCCGGAACACGCGCTCCGGATGCGGCATCAGGATCGTCGCACGGCCGTCGGCGGTCGTGTAGCCGGTGAGCCCGCCCGGCGATCCGTTCGGGTTCGCGGGATAGGCGTCGGCCGGCGTGCCGTCGCCGTTGACGAAACGAAGCGCGCCGAGCGCGGCGGCGGCATGCTCGGGCCGGTCGTGCTCGACGCGGCCCTCGCCGTGCGCGATCGCGATCGGCAGACGGGAGCCGGCCATCCCGGTCAGGAACAGCGAGGGCGACGGCAGCACCTCGACCGCGCCGAAACGCGCCTCGAACTGCGCCGAACGGTTCGCGCGGAACCGGGGCCAGTGCTCGGCGCCGGGGATGATCGCCTTGAGCTGCGACAGCATCTGGCAGCCGTTGCAGACGCCGAGCGTGAAGGTGCCGGGGCGCTGGAAGAAGACCGCGAACTGCTCGGCGAGCGCGGCGTTGAACAGGATCGTCCGAGCCCAGCCCGAACCGCCGCCGAGCACGTCGCCGTACGAGAAGCCGCCGCAGGCCACCAGCCCGGCGAAATCCGCCAGCCGGTGCCGTCCTTCGATGAGGTCGGTCATGTGGACGTCGTAGGCGTCGAAGCCGGCCAGATCGAAGGCGGCGGCCATCTCGATCTGGCTGTTGACTCCCTGCTCGCGCAGCACGGCCACGCGCGGCCTGACGCCGGTCGCGACATGGGGCGCGGCGATGTCCTGAGCCGGGTCGAAGCTCAGGTGCACCGACAGCGGCGGCTGGGCCCCGGCGCCGTTGCGCTCGAACTCCTCGCGGGCGCAGTCGGGGTCGTCGCGCAGCGCGGCGATCCGGTAGGAGGTCTCGCTCCAGGCGGACTGCAGGGTCGCCCGGGACTCGGCCCAGACCTTCTTCGCGTCGCGCCAGATCTCGATCGCGTCGCGGTCATTCGGCTTGCCGATGACATGGGACAGGCGTGACAGGCCGGCTTCGCGCAGCGCACCGAGCACCGCATCGCGGTCGGCCTGACGCACCTGGAGCACCACGCCGGCCTCCTCCGCGAACAGCGCCTTGAGCGTCAGCTCGTTGCGCTGCACGGCCACCTGATCGGGACGGATCTTGAAGTCGCCCCAGTCGGCCGAGTGCGGATCGATCGTCAGCATGTCGAGGTTCAGCGTGACGCCGCAGTGACCGGCGAACGCCATCTCGCAGACCGTCGCGAACAGGCCGCCGTCCGAGCGATCGTGCACCGCGAGCACCCGGCCCGCCTCGGCGAGCGCCCGCACCGCCGAGAAGGCTCGGACGAGCAGCGCAGGATCGGCGAGGTCGGGGGCCGCATCGCCCATCTGCTGGGTGACCTGCGCGAGCGCGGACCCGCCGAGGCGGTGACGCCCTTCGCCGAGGTCGATCAGGATGAGGGTCGTGTCGCCGAGATCGGTGCGCAGCTGCGGGGTGAGCGCCTGCCGCACATCGTGCACCGGCGCCCAGGCCGTGACGATCAGGGAGGTGGGCGAGGCGACCTCGCGGGCGGCGCCGTCGTCTCCGCGCCAGCGGGTGCGCATCGACAGCGAATCCTTGCCGACCGGGATGGCGATGCCCAGCGCGATCGAGAAATCGCTGGCCGCCTGGACCGCGTCGTAGAGATCGGCGTCGTCGTCGGGCGTGCCGCAGGCGGCCATCCAGTTGGCAGAGAGCTTGATCCGGTCGATGGACGCGATCGGCGCGCCCATCAGGTTGGTGACCGACTCGGCGATCGCCATGCGGGCCGAGGCGGCCGCGTCGATGACCGCCAGCGGCGTGCGCTCGCCCATCGACAGCGCGTCGCCACGATGGCCACGGTGGTCCACCAGGCCGATCGCGCAGTCCGCGACCGGCACCTGCCACGGGCCGACCATCTGGTCGCGCGAGCTCAGCCCGCCCACCGTCCGGTCACCGATGGTGATCAGGAACGACTTGGAGGCCACGGCCGGCAGCCGCAGGACCCGCATCGCCACCTCGCCCAGATCGAAACCGGAGGCATCGACCTCGGGGAGCGTGCGCACGCGGCGGACGGCCTCGCGGTGCATCCTGGGGGGCTTGCCGAGCAGGACGTCCATCGGCATGTCGACCGGCTTCGAGCCATCCGGCGCAGCCAGCACGAGCTGCCGGTCCTCGGAGACGGTGCCGACGACCGCGTACGGGCTGCGCTCGCGCCGGCAGATGAAGTCGAAGGTCGCGAGCGAGTCGGGCGAGATGCCCATCACATAGCGCTCCTGCGACTCGTTGCACCAGATCTCGGCCGGCGACAGCCCGCTGGCGAGCAGCGGCACCCGGTCGAGCTCGAAGCGCGCGCCGCGGTGGGCGCCGTCGACCAGCTCCGGAAACGCGTTCGACAGGCCGCCGGCGCCGACGTCGTGGATGGAGAGGATCGGGTTCGCGTCGCCCATCGCGCGGCAGGCATCTAGCACCTCCTGCGCGCGGCGCTGGATCTCGGCGTTGCCGCGCTGCACGGAGTCGAAGTCGAGCTCGGCGGTGTTGCTGCCCGAGCCCATGCTCGAGGCCGCGCCGCCACCGATCCCGATCCGCATGCCGGGCCCGCCGAGCTGGATGAGCAGCGTGCCGGGCGGCAGGTCGAGCTTGCCGACGTGCGCGGCATCGAGGTGGCCGACGCCGCCCGCGATCATGATCGGCTTGTGGTAGCCGCGGACCGCGCCAGCGACCGTCTGCTGGTAGGTGCGGAAGTAGCCGAGCAGGTTCGGACGGCCGAACTCGTTGTTGAACGAGGCCCCGCCGATCGGACCGTCGATCATGATCGACAGCGGCGATGCGATCCGGGCCGGCAGCCCGTACTGGCCGGTACCCGCCGGGCGCCCGTCAATCGGCGCCGTCACGTCCTGCGCGGTCTCCCAGGGCTGCTCGAAGCCGGGAATCCGCAGGTCGGACACCGAGAAGCCGGTCAGCCCGTACTTGGGCTTGGAGCCGCGTCCGGTCGCGCCTTCGTCGCGGATCTCGCCCCCCGAGCCGGTCGCGGCGCCGGGGAACGGCGAGATCGCGGTCGGATGGTTGTGCGTCTCGACCTTCAGCAGCGCATGCAGCGGCACGTCGCGCCACACGTAGCGGCCGTTCTGGCCGTCCTGCACCGGGATGAAGCGGCTGGCGATGCCGCCGCCGTCGAGCACCGCCGCGTTGTCGGCGTAGGCGACGACCGTGCCGGCCGGATTCGCGGCATGGGTCTTGCGGATCAGGCCGAACAGCGAGCGCTCGCGCGGCTCGCCGTCGACGGTCCAGTCCGCGTTGAAGATCTTGTGCCGGCAGTGCTCGGAATTGGCCTGCGCGAACATCATCAGCTCGACGTCGGTCGGGTCCCGGCCGGCCTCGCGGAAGGCGGCGAGCAGGTAGTCGACCTCGTCGTCCGAGAGCGCCAGACCCATCTCGGCATTGGCACGGGCGAGCGCCTCGCGCCCGCCCTGCCCCACCGGCACGGTGCGCAGCGGCTTGCCGGGCAGGTCGGCGAACAGGCCGGCGAGCGCGGCGGCATCCGCCGGCGGCGGCACCACCGACTCGGTCATCCGGTCGTGCACCAGCGCGGCGAGGCGCTCGAGGCGGGCCGCATCGGGGCCACGTGCGCCACCGACCAGGCTGCCGATCAGTGCGCCCAGGCCCTTGCGGAAGGTGATCGCGTAGGCGGTGCCGCGCTCGATGCGCGAGACCGCATCCAGCCCGCACACCCGCGCGATATCGGTAGCCTTGCTCGACCACGGGCTGACCGTGCCGAGCCTGGGGACCACCCACAGTAGCGTCGCGCCGTCGGGCTCGGCGGGTGGCGCCAGGCCGTCGTCGAGGAGGGCCGCGACGCGCGCGCGCGTGTCGGGCGTGAGCGGCTGCGGCGACAGCACCACGTGCAGGTGCCAGGCTCGGACATCGGCGACCGCATCGTCGGCCGCCTGCAGCGCCGCCAGCAGGCGGCGACGGCGGAACTCGGAGAGGGCGGCGCCGCCGCGCAGGACGATCGCGTCGGGCATTCGGAGGGGGCGCAGGGGGTTCAAAGCCCGATTATACCGGCCGCCCCGAAGCCGCCTCCCCCCGGCGTCTCGACGACGAACACCTCGCCCGCCTCGAGCTCGGCACGACCGACATGACCGACCGGCTCGATGCGCCCGTCGTTGCGCAGCACGTAGTTGCAGGCGACCGCCCCGCTGCCGCCGCCGGCCGCGCCGAACGGCGGGTGGACCCGGCTGTTGCCGAGCATCGAGGCGGTCATCGGTTCCAGGAAGCGGATCGTCCGGACCCCGCCGTCACCGCCCTGCCAGCGCCCGGAGCCCCCGGTGTGGCGACGCACGCGGTAGGACTCCAGCCGGACCGGGAAGCGCAGCTCGAGCACCTCCGGATCGGTCAGCCGCGAGTTCGTCATGTGCGTCTGCACGACCGCGCAGCCGTCGAAGCCGCCGACCTGCCGACCTCGAGCATCGAACAGTCCGCCCGCGCCCGAGCCACCGGCGATCGTCTCGTAGTACTGGTGGCGGGCGTTGCCGAAGGTGAAGTTGCTCATCGTGCTGCCGCTCGAGGCCATCACGCCGAGCGCGCCGTACAGCGCATTGGTGATGCACATCGAGGTCTCGACGTTGCCGGCGACGACCGCACCCGGATGCCTGGGATTGAGCATGCAGCCCTCCGGCACAACGATGTCCAGCGGCTCGAGGCAGCCGTCGTTCATCGGGATATCGTCGTCGACGAGCGTACGGAAGACGTAGAGCACCGCGGCGGTGGTGACGGCGCTCGGCGCGTTGAAGTTGTTCGCGGCCTGCGGGGAGGTGCCGGTGAAGTCGACCCGGGCGCGGCGGGCCGTCCGGTCGACGGTGATCGCCACCCGGATGGCCGAGCCGTTGTCGAGCGGCAGCGTGAACGTGCCGTCGGCGAGCGCGCCGATCACCCGGCGCACCGACTCGGCCGCGTTGTCCTGCACGTGGCGCATGTAGGCCTGCACGACCTCGAGCCCGAAGTGGCCGACCATCCGGAGCAGTTCCTCGCGGCCCTTCTCGTTGGCCGCGATCTGGGCCTGGAGGTCGGCGACGTTCTGGTCGGGGTTGCGGGCCGGATGGGTCGCGCCGGTCAGCCGTTCGCGCAGCGCCGCCTCGCGCAGCACACCGGCCTCGACCAGCTTCAGGTTGGTCAGCAGCACGCCCTCGTCGTCGATGTGGCGGCTGTCGGGCGGCATCGAGCCGGGCGTGAGGCCGCCGATGTCGGCGTGATGGCCGCGGGAGCCGACCCAGAACAGGACCGCTGCGCCGGTCTCGTCGAACACCGGCGTGACCACGGTCACGTCGGGCAGGTGCGTGCCGCCGCGGTACGGATCGTTCAGCACGAACACGTCGCCCGGCGCGATCCGGCCGACGTTGTCGGCGATCACCGCCTTGACGCTCGCGCCCATCGACCCGAGGTGGACCGGCATGTGCGGCGCGTTGGCGATCAGCGCCCCGGTGGCGTCAAAGACCGCGCAGGAGAAGTCGAGGCGCTCCTTGATGTTGACCGAATGCGCGGTGTTCTGCAGCCGGTAGCCCATCTGCTCGGCGATCGACATGAACAGGTTGTTGAAGATCTCGAGCATCACCGGGTCGGCGGCGGTGCCGATCGCCTGGGCCGAGGCACGCGCGACGATGCGCCGCAGCACCAGGTCACCGCGCTCGGTGGTCGTGGCGCGCCAGCCGGGCTCGACCACGGTGGTCGCGGTGACCTCGGCGACGACCGCCGGGCCGTCGACCGTGGCGCCGACCGGCAACGCCTCGCGCCGGTACAGCGGTGCATCGACCCAGGCGCCGTCGGCGTACATCGGCACCGTGGCCACCCGCGCGGAATCTGCATCACCGGACGCCGGCGGCGCGGCGACGCGGCTCGAGCCCCCCTCAGCCTTGGACACCACCTCGACGCTGACGGACTCGACCACGACGGGACGCGAGGCCAGCAGGAAGGCGAAGCGCTGGCGGTAGGCGGCCTCGAACTCGGCGAGCATCGCCTCGCGGCCGCCCTCGGCCACCTCCAGCGACGTGTCGGTGCCCTCGTACTTGAGGTGCATCCGACGCAGCGCCCGCAGCCGCTCGGCCGGCTCGCCCTGCGCGACCAGCTCGGCGCGGGCCTGCGTCTCGGCCTCGTCGAGCAGCGTGCGCCCCTCCTCCAGCCCGCCGGCGTCGAGACGGCGCTCGACCGAACGCTCGCGCAGGGTCGCCTGTTCGGCCAGCCCCATGCCGAACGCCGACAGCACGCCGGCCAGCGGGTGGGCCAGCACGGTCGACATGGCGAGCTGGTCGGCGACCGCACAGGCATGCTGCCCGCCCGCCCCCCCGAACACGGTCAGGGCGTATCGGGTGACGTCGTAGCCGCGCTGCACCGAGATCTTCTTGATCGCGTTGGCCATGTTGGCGTTGGCGATGTCGACGAAGCCCTGCGCGACCTGCTCGGGGGTCATCGTGCGACCGGTCGCGCGGCCGATTTCCCCGGCCAGCGCGGTGAACCCGCGCACCACCGCGTCGCGGTCGAGCGGCTGGTCGGCGTGGGGGCCGAACACCCGGGGGAAATGGGCCGGCTGGACCTTGCCGAGCATCACGTTCGCGTCCGTGACCGTCAGGGGGCCGCCGCGGCGATAGCAGGCGGGGCCGGGGCTGGCACCCGCGGAGTCCGGGCCGACGCGCATGCGGGCGCCGTCGAAGTGCAGGATCGAGCCGCCCCCGGCCGCGACCGTGTGGATGCTCATCATCGGCGCACGCAGGCGGACCCCGGCGACCTGGGTGTCGAACACTCGCTCGAACTCGCCGGCATAGTGAGACACGTCGGTCGAGGTACCGCCCATGTCGAAGCCGATCACCTTGTCGAAGCCCGCGGCCTCGCTGACCCGGGCCATGCCGACGATGCCGCCGGCCGGCCCCGAGAGAATCGAGTCCTTGCCCTGGAACGCACGGGCGTCGGTCAGGCCGCCGTTGGACTGCATGAACTGCAGACGCACGCCCGGCATGCCCGAAGCCACCCGCTCGACGTAGCGCCGCAGCACCGGGGACAGGTAGGCGTCGACGACCGTGGTGTCGCCGCGCGCGACCCAGCGGATCAGCGGCGAGACCTCGTGCGACACCGACACCTGGGGAAAGCCGATCTCGCGCGCCATGGCCGCGATCCGACGCTCGTGCGCGGGGAACCGGTAAGCATGCATCAGCACGATCGCGACCGCGCGCAGGCCCCGGTCGTAGGCGGCCTGCAGCCCGGTGCGGGCCGCGGTCTCGTCCAGCGGGCGCACCACCGCGCCGTCGGCGGCGAGCCGTTCGTCGACCTCGAGCACCTCGCGATGCAGCAGTTCCGGCAGGACGATGCGGCGATCGAAGAGCCTGGGCCGGTTCTGATAGGCGATCCGGGGTGCGTCGGCGAAGCCCCGGGTGACGACCAGCAGCAGCGGTTCGCCCTTGCGCTCGAGCAGCGCGTTGGTGGCGACCGTGGTCCCCATCTTCACGGCCTCGACGTGCCGTGCGGGCACCGGCTCGCCGGGGGCGAGCCCCAGCAGCCGCCGGATGCCCTCGACGGCGGCGTCGACATACTGCTCGGGGTTCTCCGACAGCAGCTTCTCGGTCACCAGCGACCCATCGGGCCGTCGGCCGACGACATCGGTGAACGTGCCGCCGCGATCGATCCAGAACTGCCAGCGATCGAGGTCGGGGGCGACGGGGGTCATCGGATTCATCGGCTGGGCTCCAGGGGGGCGGGTCGCGCGGCGCCGGCCCAGAGCCAGCGCAGCAGCGTGTTGCAGTCGTGGACGGGCACGCCGACCGCGCGCGCCAGCGCGTCGCGGTAAGGCGGCAGATTGGTGCATTCGAGGACGATCGCGCCGAGGCCCGGGGCGCAGGCCCGCAGCCGCAGGCCGGCATCGATCACCTCGTCGCGGATGCGTTCGCGATCGAGGTGCGCGGCGTCGCCGAACACGGCGCGGGCCAGCGCACCGTCGCGCGGGAGACCGACCACTGGCGTGTCGGGGGCCGCGCCGGCCGCCGCGAGGTGGCGCGCATCGAGCGCGTCGGCGTCGATGGTGATCACGCCGGCGCGTCGACCCGCCGGCAGCAGCGGGGCGAGCCAGGCGAGCTGCAGCAGCGCCGACGCGGCGAAGGGCACCGGCAGGGCAGCCGCAAGTTCGCGCTGGAACGGGCCGAGGAAGCCGCAGCTCGTGCCGATGGCGACCGCGCCGTCGGCGGCCAGCGCCCGCCCGGCCTCGATGAAGGGCGCAAGCAGCGCGGCAGCGTCCCCGCGGACCACGCGGGCCGCGCTCGCACCACGCACGACGCGCGCGCGCACCGGAAAGTCGAAGGTGTTCGGGTTGCCGACGTCGCCGACCGGACGCGGGAAGTGGGTGTCGAGGCGCAGCAGCCCGACGAACCCCCGGGCGCTCACAAGGAGGCGGCGGCGCGGGCCGCCTGGTCGTAGAGGCCGGAGAGCGCGCGCAGCAGCTGCGCAGTGTCGGCGAGCGTGCGCACGTCGCCGAGATCGCCGGTCACCGAAGGGAGCAGGCACACACCGCGCAGCTCCCGGTAGCGATCGACGAGCGCACGGCCGGCGTCGGTGGTCGCGTAGAGCACCTCCTTGCCCTGGCGCGTCGATTCGAGCAGCCCGAGGCCGACCAGCTTGCGCAGCGCGTAGCTGACGACGTGGGTGTCCTCGTAGTTGAGCGTGAAGCAGACGTCGGAGAGTTTCTTGGGCCGGTCGCGATGGCGCACGTGGTGCAGCACCAGCACGTCGGTGATGGCGAGCTCGGGCATGCCCGCAGCGGCCATGCAGCGCGTGGCCCATCGGGTGAACGCGTTGTGCGCCACGATGAGACCGAACTCGAACTCGGACAGCTCGCTCGCCGGGCCGTCCGCGAGGTGCGCGGACGACAGGATCGGCAGCCGGCGGGCCGCCCCGGCGGGTGCATCGCGCTGTGCCGTCCCGATCGCTGACGCGCCACGGGCGCCTGCCGTGGCGCTCGCCGCGGCAGGCTGGGTCGCACGCGGGCGGGTCGGTTTGCGGCTGGCCATCGCTCCTCCGAAACGTAGAGAAAACGTTGACATTTTCGGCGCATGCCGAATAACCTTCAAGCACGCTTACACTCGCGTCTCGTCCAGCGGCCCGACGTTGCGCGCGCCGCCGTCCATCGACCGCACCCGGAGACCCCCGCATGAAGCTCGTTGCCCCGATCCTCGCCGCGACCCTGACGTTCGGCGCTTCCGCGGTCCTCGCGCAGACCAAGTGGGATCTGCCCGCCGCCTACTCCGCGACCAACTTCCACACCGAGAACCTGAACCAGTTCGCGGCCGACGTCGACAAGGCGAGCGGGGGCAAGCTCAAGATCACCGTGCACGCGAACGCCTCGCTGTTCAAGGCGCCCGAGATCAAGCGCGCGGTCCAGGGCGGACAGGCGCAGCTCGGCGAGATCCTGCTGGTGAACTACCAGAACGAGTGGCAGATGTTCGGCGCCGACGGGATCCCGTTCCTCGCCGACAGCTACGACGAGGCCGAGAAGCTCTGGAAGATCCAGAAGCCGCTGCTCGAGAAGAAGCTCGCCGAGCAGGGCATGACGGTCCTCTACGCGGTGGCCTGGCCGCCGCAGGGCATCTACTCCAAGCGCCCGTTGAACTCGGCCGCCGACCTCAAGGGCATCAAGTGGCGCG
>CAIUGQ010000301.1 GCA_903898725.1 uncultured Burkholderiales bacterium
CCCCAGGCTGGGCGGCGAGGCCGCCGAAGGCGACTTCGTCGGCTACATGCAGAACCTGAACCTGCCGCACCCCAAGCAGATCGCGATCGCGGTGCCCGCCAACCTGGTCTGCGGCCGCCCCGAGCCCGACGGGACGGCGACGGACGCGCCCGCGCTGCACGAGCCCGGCTGGGCGCCGCTCGTCTTCACCTTCGCCGGCCTGTGGGAGATCCAGCCGCAGGCGCTCGAGGAGGCAGCGGCCACGGTCCAGATCGTGGACGTGCGCGAGCCGGCCGAGTTCGACGGCCCGCTCGGACACATCGCGCGCGCGCACGCGATCCCGCTCGGTGCGCTCGCGACGCGGGTGGGCGAGCTGTCGACCGAGCGTCCCGTCGTGACCGTCTGCCGCTCGGGCACCCGCTCGGCGCAGGCCGCGACGCTGCTGCAGAAGGCGGGCTTCACCGAGGTCGCGAACCTCGCCGGCGGCATGCTGCGCTGGCGCGCGCACGGCCATCCGGTGGTCGGCGGCGCGCAGTGACCGGCGCGGCCGCCTAGACCCGGAACACCGAGATCGCCTGCGACAGGCGATGGGCCTGGTCCTTGAGACTGCCCGCGGCCGCCGCTCCCTGCTCGACCAGCGCGGCATTCTGCGTCGTCGAGCGGTCGAGGTCGGCGACCGCCTGCCCCACCTGCTCGATGCCGCGGGTCTGCTCGCCCGACCCGGCGGCGATGTCGTCGATCAGCGAGGTCACCCGCTGGACCGACTCGGTGATCTCGCCCATCGTCTGCGCGGCCTGTCGCGCACTCGCCGCCCCGGCATCGACCTTGCCCGAGCTCTCGGCGGTCAGCCGCTTGATCTCGCGCGCGGCCTCGGCGCTGCGCTGCGCGAGCGAGCGCACCTCCGAGGCGACGACCGCGAAGCCGCGCCCCTGCTCGCCGGCGCGGGCGGCCTCGACGGCGGCGTTGAGGGCGAGGATGTTCGTCTGGAACGCGATCGAGTCGATCATCGAGGTGATGTCCCCGATGCGGCGCGAGCTGTCGGCGATCTCCTGCATCACCGCATCGACGCGACGCGTCGCCGCATCGCCCTCGCGCGCGGTGTTCAGCGCGGCGGCCGCGAGCGTGTTCGCGGTCTGCGCGTTGCCCTCGGCGTTGCGCACCGTGCCGGCGATCTGCTCCATGCTGGCCGCGGTCTCCTGCAGGCTCGATGCGGCCTGCTCGGTGCGGGCGCTGAGGTCGAGGTTGCCCTGGGCGATCTCGCTGGTCGCGTGCTCCATGCTGGAGATCTGCGAGCGCACGTCGACCACCAGCGCCATCACGTTGACGCCGACCTGATTGACGTCGCGCATCAGCTCGCCCAGCGTATCGAGCCGCTCGCTCGACATCGTCGGCCCCATCTGACCGCCCGAGATCAGGCGCGCCGCCCCCGAGACCTGCCGCAGCGGCATCGCGACGCCGGTGAACAGCCAGGCCGCCGCCACCCCGGCGGCGATGCCGCCGGCGACGATCGGCGCGAGGATCGCGAGCGTCGGTCCGGTGGCGACGAACGCCGCCGCCGACGCGACCGCCACCGGCACCGATGCCGCGAGGGCGAAGCGCGCGCCGAGCGACATTCCGCCGACCCGCTGCAGCCATCCCGCCGGCCCGCGCCGGACCAGCACGCCGCCCGAGATCGTGAACCGCGCCCGCTGCTCGCGCATCTCGGCGTACAGCACCTCGGCCGCGGCGACCTGCTCGCGCGAGGGCCGCGTCCGGACCGACATGTAGCCGACGATCCGGCCGCCTTCGGTCATCGGCGTGGCGTTCGCCCGCACCCAGTAGAAGTCGCCGTTCTTGCAGCGGTTCTTGACGAGCGCCGTCCACGGACGCCCGGACTGGATCGTTGCCCACATGTCGGCGAAGGCCTCGGCCGGCATGTCGGGGTGACGCACGATGTTGTGCGCCTTGCCGATCAGTTCATCCTCCGAGAAGCCGCTGATCGCGATGAACGCCGGATTGCAGTAGGTGATCCGACCCTTGGGGTCGGTGGTCGACACCAGGGTTTCGCCATCGCCGAGCAGCCGCTCTCGATCGGTGACGGGCAGGTTCTCTCGCATCGGTCGGGCCCTCTCCAGGAGACGACGGTCGGGGCGCATCGACGGACGCGCCGGCCGACACCGATGGTCGCGCAGCGCGATGGGCGCGGATCCGTGGAGAAGGACGGCGACGCCGGCGCTTCCGGTCTTGCTTCTGATCAATTTCCCGCGGCGGCCGCGTCGTCTCGCCGGACGGCGCGGCCCGGGCGCGGCCGGCTCAGTCGAGCGGATCCGGCACCGGATCGGCGTCGCCGCCGGCCTGGCGGGACGGCTGCACCGCCCGGCCGCCCGGCCGGTCGAACAGTGCGCGCAGCGCGGTCCGGCGCCAGCTCGCGGGCTCGACCGGTGCGGTGATCCCCGGACAGAGCTCGCGCAGCAGCCCATCGTGGATGCCGTAGATCATGCCGTGCAGCGTGAGCGTCTGGCCGCGCTTCCAGGCGTCCTCGACCATCGGCAGCCGCCCGACGTGCCCGACCTGCTCGAGCACGTTGATCTCGCACAGGCGGTCCGCCCGTTCGTGCGGATCCTCGATCGCGTCGAGCCTGCGGGCATGCATGTGCATCAGGTCCTCGACGTGATGCAGCCAGCTGTCGACGAGGCCGAGCTTGCGCCGCTCGAGCACGGCCTGCACGCCGCCGCAGCCGTAGTGGCCGACGACCATCACGTGCTCCACCTTGAGGACGTCGACGGCGTACTGGATCACCGACAGGCAGTTCAGGTCGGTGAACACCACCAGGTTGGCCACGTTGCGGTGCACGAAGATCTCGCCCGGCGCCAGCCCGATGATCTGGTTGGCCGGCACGCGGCTGTCTGAGCAGCCGATCCAGAGGTAGCGCGGCGCCTGCTGTTCGGCGAGCCGGCTGAAGAACGCAGGATCGTCGTCGCACATCCTGCGGGCCCAGGCCCGGTTGTTCGAGAAGAGGAAGTCGATGTCGTCCATGTCCGGCGCCCGTGCTCGAAGCCGGTCGCGTACAGGCGGACCGGCCCCGCAGGATACGGGAATCGCGGCCGCCGGCCGCCCGCGGGCGGTGCGTGTAGGATCGCCCGATCGACCCGACCAGGGACCGGCGCAGGCTCCCCCCAGCGCGCCGCCCCGCCCCCGACACCGATGACCGCCACGACCGCTCCGTCCGACCCGCCCTCCGACGCACCGCCCCGCGCGGTGCTCGACTATCCGTTCGAGACCCCGCCCCCGACGGGCGAGGCGACCGAGGTCGCGCCCGGCGTGCTGTGGATCCGCATGCCGCTGCCGTTCTCGCTGTCGCACATCAACCTGTGGGCGATCGCCGACGGCGAACGCTGGACGCTGGTGGACTCCGGGCTGCGCTCGCCCGAGACCGCCGCCGCGTGGCGACAGCTGCGCGACGGCGCCCTCGGCGGCCGCGACATCGAGCGGGTCGTGGTCACCCACATGCATCCCGACCATGTCGGCATGGCGGGCTGGATCACGCGTCGCACCGGCTGCCGGCTCTGGATGACGCGGCTGGAGTACCTGACCTGCCGCGTGCTCGTCGCCGACACCGGGCGCGACGCACCCGAGGACGGCACGCGCTTCTACCGACGCGCCGGCTGGGACGACGACGCGCTCGAGCACTACCGGGCGCGCTTCGGCGAGTTCGGCAAGTCCACCTACGCGCTGCCGGACAGCTATCGGCGCATCGTCGACGGCGAGACCCTCCGCATCGGCGAGCACGACTGGCGGGTGATCACCGGCAGCGGCCATTCGCCCGAGCACGCCTGCCTCTACAGCCCGGCGCTCAAGCTGCTCGTGTCGGGCGACCAGGTGCTGCCGCGGATCTCGTCGAACGTCTCGGTGTTCCCGACCGAGCCGGACGCCGATCCGCTCGGCGAATGGCTCGCGTCGCTGGCGAAGATCAAGGCCGCCGTGCCCGACGACGTGCTGGTGCTGCCGGCGCACAACCTGCCCTTCCGGGGCCTGCACGCCCGACTCGACGAGCTCGCAGACGGCCATGCGCGCGGTCTCGCCGCGCTGCGCGAACGGCTGTCCGAACCGCGCCGCGTGGTCGACGTCTTCGGGGCGCTGTTCCGTCGGCCGATCGACTCGCGCGGCCTGCTCGGCATGGCGACCGGCGAGACGCTCGCGCACCTGAATCGGCTGCTCGCGCAGGGCGAGGCGACGGTCGAGCTCGATGCCGACGGCGTCGCCTGGTACCGGGCGCGGGCCTAGCCGCCCACCAGCGGCTTCGCGCCGCGCCCGATCGCCCGGGCGAGCTTCGCGAGCTCGGGCGCGAACCGCGCCTCGAGATCCTGCCGGGAAACCGCGGCCTTCGGGAACACCATGTTCACCGCACCGATCAGCCGGCGGCCCGCGACCACCGGCACCGCGATCGCGGCGAACGCCGCCTCACGGATCCACTCGCCATCGTTGTAGGCATGGCCGCGGCGCAGCGTCTCGCGGATCGTGCGACGCACCAGCGCATCGTCGCGCGCGAGCTCGCCCCAGCGGTCGTCGCGACGCCGCAGCAGCTCGAGCAGGGCCTCGCGCTCGACCTCGCCGCAGGCCGCGAGATACGCCCGCCCCGCAGCGGTGACCAGCATCGGCAGCTTCTCGCCGATCATCGCGCGGTGCTGCGACAGGGCGCTCAGCCGATGCGTCGACTCGCGCACGACCATGAAGCCCGCCTCGGGCGTCGCCAGATCGCAGGGCCAGACGATCCGCCTGACCGCATCGCGCATCGCCGGACCCGCGACGTCCGAGACCCAGGCCTCGTCCTCGAAGCCCTCGCTCAGTCGCCGCACCTCGAAGGTCAGGTAGTACTGCCCTTCGCGGTCGCTGTGCCGCACGAAGCCGTCCGCGCGCAGCGTCTCGAGCAGGCGCTTGACCGTCGTTCGGTGCATCGCGCAGGCCTGCGCGAGCTCGGTGAGCGTCGCGATGCCGCCGGCAGACTGGTTGAGCGCGCGCAGCACCGAGAGGCCCCGCGACAGGCCGCGCACGGTCTTGTACTGACCGGTGGTGATCGCAGGTCCGCTGCGCATGCCGCGCTCCAGGCAGTTCGGGTCGCAACGTGCACCCAGTGCACCCAGTTTACCGCCCGCAGCGGAACGACGACAGTGCGCGACGGACGCGATCGACCGCGCCCGCCGCCGCAACGCGGACACCCGGACCTCCGAAGACAGCGAGACGCCCCATGCTCCCCGACCGTTGCGACGTGCTCATCGTCGGTGCCGGCCCGACCGGCCTGACGCTGGCCAACCATCTCGGCACGCTCGGCGTGCGCACGCTGGTCGCCGAGCGCCTGCCCGCGCTCATCGACTACCCGCGCGGCGTCGGCGTCGACGACGAGGCGCTGCGCAGCTTCCAGGCGGTCGACCTGGTCGACGCGGTGCGTCGCCACACCGTGCCGAACCAGGTGATGCGCTTCGTCGACCGTCGCGGCCGCACGCTCGCATCGATCGAACCCACCGCCGAGCCGTTCGGATGGCCCCGGCGGAGCGGCTTCATCCAGCCGCTCGTCGACCGTGAGCTCGCCCTCGGCCTCTACCGCTTCCCGCACGTGCAGCTCGCGCTGCGACACGCCTTCGAGTCGGTGGAGGACACCGGCGACGGCGTGCGCGTGGCGCTGCGTCCGGTCGACGACGCGGGCGAGGCCACGGGGGCCGCCGTCACCGTCAGCGCGACGTGGCTGGTCGGCTGCGATGGCGGACGCAGTCCGGTTCGCAACGCGATCGGCCTGCCCTTCGAGGGTCGCAGCGAGTCGACCCGCTGGCTGGTCATCGATCTGGCCGACGATCCGATCGGCACGCCCAACGTGAGCTTCAGGCTCGACGACGACTTCCCGTACGTCGAGCTCGCCCTGCCCCACGGCATCCGCCGCTTCGAGTTCATGGTGCCCGAGGGGGCCGACGAGGCCGAGTTCGAGAGCGACGCACGCGTGCATGCATTGCTCGCCCGGGTCCTGCCGGCCGACGTCAGGCCGCGGATCATCCGACGCCGCGTGTACATGCACCATGCGCGGATCGCGCCGACCTTTCGCGCCGGGCGGGTGCTGGTGGCCGGCGACGCCGCCCACCTGATGCCGGTCTGGCAGGGCCAGGGCTTCAACACCGGCATCCGCGATGCGACCAACCTCGGCTGGAAGCTGGCGCTGAGCACTCGGGGCGTGGCCGGCGACGGGCTGCTCGACACCTACACCCAGGAGCGGCACGCCCACGCCTGCGCGATGATCGAGCTCTCCGTGCTGGTGGGCAGGATCTTCGTGCCCTCGAACCCGCTCGCACGGCTCGCGCGCAACCTGCTCGGACCGCTGCTGTCGCGGATCGGGCCGGTGCGCCGCCACATCGCCGAGATGCGCTTCAAGCCGATGCCCTTCTTCGCCGACGGCGCGGTCGTCCACCCGGGTACGCCGGATGCGGCGGGCGCGGTCGGCAAGGTCTTCGTGCAGCCGCGCGTGACCGACGCCGCCGGCCAGATCCGCAGGCTCGACGACGCCCTCGGCCTGCGCTTCGCGCTGATCGGCTGGAGCGCGCGCTTCGACGCCTGGCTCGGCGACGACTCGCGCCGGCTGCTGGCCGCACTCGACGCCCTCACGGTCGTCGTGCGCCCGACCTGCCAGTCGCTCGATCGCGAGCCGCCCGAGGGCGGGCTGGTGCTCGCTGACACGGACGGCGCGTTCAAGCGCTGGTTCGACAGCGCCCCGGGCTCCGTCGTGGTGCTGCGGCCGGACCGCATCGTCGCGGCCGTCTGCACGCCGTGGCAGCTCGATGCGACGCTGCGCGAACTCGCCCGGCGCCTGCGCATCGATGTCGCCGCGCTCGCGGCGCCGCGCACGCTGCCGCTCCAGGAGGCCGCATGAGCACCGCTCGCGCGTTCCTTGGGCTGTCGCACACGCCGCTGATGGACCTGAACCCGGTGGCGGCCGAGGTCCGCCACGACATCGACACGCTCATCGCGGCGGTGCGCGGCGCGGTGCTCGACTGGGCGCCCGAGCTGATCGTGCTGATCGGTCCGGACCACTACAACGGATTCTTCAACGCGCTGATGCCGCCCTTCTGCATCGGCGACGCGGCGTCCTCCGTCGGCGACTACACCACGCCTGCCGGTCCGCTGAACGTGGATGCCGAGGCCGCGATCGCGCTGGCCACCCATCTGATGGACGCCGACTTCGACATCGCGGTGTCGCGCCGCATGCGGGTCGATCACGGCTTCGCGCAGGCCCTCCAGCTGGTCTGGGGCGGGCTCGCGACACCACCGATCGTGCCGCTGTTCATGAACGCGGTCGCACAGCCGGGCATCCCCCGACTGCGCCGCTGCCGCGCGCTCGGCGAGTCGATCGGCCGCTTCCTCGACACCCTGCCGCGCCGCACGCTGCTGATCGGCTCGGGCGGTCTGTCGCACGAGCCGCCGGTACCGACCCTCGCCCATCCGGACGCCGGCGTGCGCGAGCGGATCACCGTCGGGCGCGAGCCGACGGCGGCCGAACGCGACGCCAAGACGGCGCGCGTGATGGCCGCCGGCGTCGCGCTCGCGGCAGGCGACACGACGATGAAGCCGCTGGCGCCCGACTGGGACCGCCGCTGGATGGACGCGATCGCCGACGGGCGCCTCGATGCGCTGTGCGCGCTCGACGAGGTCGGCATCACCCGCGATGCCGGCCTGTCCGCGCACGAATCGAAGACCTGGCTGATCGCGCGCGCCGCGATGCCCGCCCCGCCCACCCCGCTCGCCTGCCCGGTGCGCGGCTACCGCGCGATCCCCGAATGGATCGCCGGCTACGGCGCCCTGTTCATGCATACCGGAGCCCCGCGATGACCCAGCACGCCACCCCGACCACCCTCTTCGCCTCGCGGCTGCGCGAAGCCGAACGCACCGGCGTCCCGATCGACCCCCTGCGCGACGCCGTCCCGCATGCCGACGAGGCCCTCGCCTATGCGGTGCAGCGCTGCAACGTCGATCACTGGGTCGCGCAGGGCCGCCGCATCGTCGGGCGCAAGATCGGCCTGACCGCGCCCGCCGTGCAGCGACAGCTCGGCGTCGACCAGCCCGACTTCGGCACGCTCTTCGCCGACATGGTGCTGGGTGACGACGAGCCGATCCCGGTTGCACGGACTCAGCAGCCGAAGGTCGAGACCGAGGTCGCGCTGATGCTCGAGCGCGACCTGCCCGATGCCGACACCACCGTGCTCGAACTGATCCGCGCGGTCGCCTACGCGCTGCCCGCGATCGAGGTCGTCGGCAGCCGGATCCGCGACTGGAACATCCGGTTCGTCGATACCGTGGCCGACAACGCATCGGCCGGCCTCGTGGTGCTGGGCGGCGTGCCGACGCGCCTCGACGGCCTCGACCTGAAGCTGTGCGCGATGACCACCGTGCGCGGGACCGAGACGGTCTCCACCGGCGTCGGCGCGGCCTGCCTCGGCCACCCGCTGGTGGCCGCGACCTGGCTGGCCCGCAAGATGGCCTCGCTCGGCCAGCCGCTGCGCGCGGGCGACCTTGTGATGACCGGTGCGCTCGGACCGATGGTGCCGGCGCGTCCGGGCGACCGGTTCGAGGGCCGGATCGCGGGGCTGGGCAGCGTGGTGGCGCGCTTCGCCGAGGCCTGAGGGCCGCGCTCAGCGCGACAGACTCGGCGCCGGCACGTCCCGTGCCGCCGCGCTCAGCGCGACAGACTCGGCGCCGGCACGTCCCGCGCCGCCGCCTCGAGCGCCTCCCGACACCGTGACGCGTCGCCCACGGCCTCCATCAGCAGCAGCGCGAGCCGTGCGAGGAACAGGCTCTCCCGATCGCGGCCGACGGCGGTGATCGCGAGCGCACAGTCGCGGTAGAGCGCATCGCGCGCTTCGGGGGACAGGGTGGGCTGCGTCATCGGAGCTCCCGGGGTTGCAGGCACCGCGCGCGATCGAGCGCGGTGTCGAGGGTGGCGGCATCGGGCCGACGCCAGCGCCCGGCCACATGGCCGTCCGGCCGCAGCAGCACGATCGTGCCGTCGAGTGCGCCCCAGCGCGTCGCCGCGATGCGCTCGCCCGCGACCGCATCGTCGACGACCCTCACCCGCCCGTCCGTCCGAACAGCGTCCCCGTCGGCCGCCACCTCGACGGTGCGGACCGGCAGCGCGCCATGCTCGAGCGTGCGCAGCCGCGCGTCGAGCGCGGGATCGATCGACCCGCTCGCCGGATCGACGAAGGCGAGCACCGTCCAGGCACCGCCGAGCAGCGCACTCAGGTGAGTCGCGCCGGCCGGTCCGCGTACCGGTGCCTCGAGCGGCGGGTCGCCCGGGACCGGTCCGTTCGTGACCCGGTCCGATCCGACCGACAACGGCGTGTCGGGATAGCCGATCGGCATCGTCTGACGGGGATTGGCGAGCTGTGCGATCGTCGGATGCCGATGCGCGAGCGTGATCGCCGCCTCGCGCAGCAGCGCGAAGCCGCGCGAGGGCGGCGCCATGAATTCGGTGCTCTGGATCGCGCTCGCCGCGTTCACGCGGAACGCATGACTCCGCTCGAGATCGTAGCTGTCGAGCAGCGCATCGCCACCCAGGCCGCGAACCACGGACGCCAGCTTCCAGCCGAGGTTGTGCGCATCCTCGAAGCCCGAATTCAGGCCACGGACACCGAAGATCGGCATCGCGTGAGCGGCGTTTCCGGCGAACAGGACACGGCCGTGGCGGTAGCGCTCGAGGCTCATCGCGCCGGCCCGATAGGCGCTGATCCAGACGATCTCCCACGGCAGATCGCCCTCGCCGATCATGTCGAGGTGCCGCTGCACGAAGGCCGCCACCTGCTCCGGCCGGAGCGCCGCCTCCAGGTCCGCGTCGTCGGGGATCTGGTAGTCCAGCCGCCACAGGTCGTCGGGCTGCTTGTGCATCAGCACCGTCGAGCCGGGATTCGAGGGCGGGTCGAACCAGGCGCGACGTTCGGCGGGGTACGCGCTCGGCAGCGTGATGTCGACGATCACGTACTTGCCCTCGAACGCGGTGCCCTCGAGCTTCAGGCCCATCGACCTGCGCACATGGCTCTGACCGCCGTCGCAGGCCACCAGCCAGTCGGCATCCATCGCGTAGTCGACGCCGCCGCAGCGCACCGTCATCGCGACGCCCTCGCCGTCGGCCTCGGCGCGGACGAGCTCGCTGCCCCAGCGGATCTCGATCAGTCCGGGATGGGCCGCCGCAGCCTCGACCAGGTACTGCTCGATCCAGTACTGCTGCAGGTTGATCATCGGCGGCAGCCGCTGCAGGGCGTCGTGGGGCATGCCGAAGCGCAGGATCTCGTCGGTGCCGTGGAAGCTGCGCCCCCCCTGCCAGGGCAGGCCCCGTGCGAGATGCGCATCGAGCGCGCCGAGTTCGCCGAGGATCTCGAGGCTGCGCCGCGAGATGCAGATCGCCCGGCTGCCCTCGCACACGGTGGTGTCGGCCTCGATCACGACCGAGGGCACGCCCCAGCTCGCCAGGGCGAGGGCCGTCGCGAGACCGACGGGCCCGCCACCTGCGATCGCGACGCGATGCCGCCGGGGGTCGCGCCCCGCGTCGAGCGGGGGCGGCGCTGCGGGGTGCTCGATGTAGACGAAGGGGCCGATGCGATCCATGGAGACGTCCGGTGAGGCGGCGATGCCGTACCGGATTGTCGCCGCTCGCCGTCAGAACGCGGTGATGCAGCCCACCGAGGTGACCGACACGACCGCACCCGACACCCCACGTCCGGTGACCTGATAGCAGTACCGGTAGCCGCCGATCACGCTCGCATCCACCAGCGTCGTGGCACCGACACGTGCGAGCGGATAGCCGTCGCGAACGACGTCGTAGGCGACCGCCACCGGATCGAAGCTCCAGTCGAGCTGGACCGCGTCGGGGCCGATCCGGGTCAGGGTGAGGCCCAGACCGGCGACGGGCGGCGGACCCGGGTCGTAGTGGTGACCGCCACCGCAGGCGGACAGCGCCAGCGCGAGAGGCAGCACGACGGCCAGGAGGCGCTTTCGGGTCGTCATCGCGATCTCCGGCTCAGCGCGCCGCGGCGCTGATGGCGCCGACGGTGCTCGAGGTGGCGGGCGCGACGACCGAGACGGTCAGCCGCGAGGTGCTCAGGTACAGCAGCGGCCGGCCGGTACCACCGACCGCGTCGATGCGGACGTAGAACACCCGGTCGAACTCGCCGGAGGTCGGGAACGCGACCATCCGTGCGGCCGCGGGCAGGCGGTCGCCGTCGATGACGCCGGTGGCACCACGCAGGTCCGCCGTCAGCGCCGCCTGGTTGAGCTGGACCCAGCCCGCCTGGACCGTGAAGGCGCCCGCCCGCGCATCGGCGACGAACTCGACCGACTCGCGGTACATGCGCCCCTGACCGCCGTCGGAGACGACCAGTCGCGCGGTGGCGACCGGCATCTCGAGCAGGGTGTCTCCGATCCGCACCCGGAACGCGCGGATCGCGCGGTCGTAGCGGCCGGTCCAGGGATCGGGATCCGCGTCGCCGACCGTGTCGTCGTAGTTCAGTTCGAAGGACACGGCGCCGCTTCGGACGTCCTCTGCGCGAAGCGGTGCGTCGGCAGGCAGGGCAGCGAGCGTCGTCTCGGCCGGGACCTTGAACGGGGCATCGCCGCGCAGTCGGACCTCTGCGGCGGCGGCGGGTGCGGCGACGGCGAGCAGGCCCGCGCAGAGCACGCCGAGGGCGGCAAGGGCTCGGACAGTGAGGGGTCGCGAGCCCGGGCGGGCGTGGCTGCGAGTGGGGCGCAACGGACGGGCAGGCATGACGGAGCGTCTCCAGGTGAGCGACGTGACGGTTCAACGGCGCCCTCACGGCGTTCGTGGACCGCGCGGGACGGCGACTTTGCAAGCAGCGGTAACGGCCCTGCATGCCGCGTGCCCAGTGCGGACAGGCCCGGCCCGGCGCGAGGTGTCAGCGATCGCG
>CAIUGQ010000302.1 GCA_903898725.1 uncultured Burkholderiales bacterium
ATGCGGCTGCGCGATCTCGGCGGGCTGATCGTCATCGACTTCATCGACATGGAGAACGCCAAGAACCAGCGTGAGGTCGAGCAGCGCGTCAAGGACGCCTTGCACCACGACCGCGCGCGGGTCCAGGCGGGCAAGATCTCCCGTTTCGGCCTGATGGAGCTGTCGCGCCAGCGGCTGCGCCCGGCGCTGAACGAAGGCACACACATCACCTGCCCGCGCTGCAACGGCACCGGCGTGATCCGCGACATCGAATCCTCCGCGCTGCACATGCTGCGCGTGATCCAGGAGGAGGCGATGAAGGAGAGCACCGCCTCCGTCCACGCCCAGGTGCCGGTCGAGGTGGCGACCTACCTGCTCAACGAGAAGCGTGCCGAGATCGCGAAGCTCGAGGCCCGGGTGAAGGTCGAGATCGTCCTGATCCCGAACAAGTACCTCGAGACGCCGCACTACAAGCTCGAGCGTCTGCGTCATGACGACGAGCGGCTCGCCACCTACCGGTCGAGCTACAGCCTGGCCGACGGTCCGTCGGACGAGGGCGAGTATCTGGAGAAGAAGTTCGAGGCCGTGAAGCCGCGCCAGGAAGCGATGGTCAAGGGCATCACCCCCGACCAGCCCGCCCCGGTGGTGGCACCGAAGCCCGAGCCGGTGGTGGCTGCGGCCGTGCCGGCCGCCCCGATGCCGGCTCCGGTGCCGGCGCCCGTCGCCGCCCCCGTGGCCGCGCCGGAATCGGTCGGCTTCTTCGGCAAGCTGTTCGGCCTGTTCCGCAACAAGGCGGCCAACGAGTCGGTCGCCGTCCAGCCGGTCCGTCCGGCGGTGGCGGCGGCTGGTACGGCCGCTGCTGCGACCGCGGCGGCAGGCACCCCGGCGGCGACGCCCGGTGCACGCGCCGAAGGCGAAGGTGGACGCCGCAACCGCGACGACATGCGTCGGGGCGGCGGACGGGGTCGTGAAGGCCGCGAAGGCCGTGGCGGCAACGGCGAAGGTCGGGAAGGCCGGGAGGCACGTCCGCCGCGTGAAGGCGGTGAGCCGCGCGGCGAAGGCCGAGGACGGGACCGTGGGGACCGCGCCGAGCGCCCGGCCGAGCAGGTCGGTGCAGAGGCCCGCGAGCCGCGCGAGCCGCGTCGTGGCCGTGGCGGAGAGCGAGGCGAACGCGGCGATCGAGGCGAGCGTTCCGAACGTCGCCCCGGCGAGCGGGGTTCGCGCGACGAGAGCCGGGCACCGATCACCGATGCGGTGACCGATGCCGCCGGGATCGCCGCGGTGGCAGCGACTGCCGGCGCCGCCGCGGTGGCGGTCGAGGCCCGCGGTGACGAACCGCGCCGCCGGCGCGAGCCGCGCCGGCCGGCCGAGGCCGAGTCGGGCGTGCAGGCCGTGGACAGCGCGACCGCGCCCGCCGCTGCCCCGCTCGACGCAGCGACCCCGGTCGATGCCGAGGCACGCGCCGACGATGTCGAGGGCGATGGCGACGAGCCGCGCCGCCGCAACCGTCGCCGTCGTGGCGGTCGTGGCCGCAGCCGGACCGGCGAGGCCGGTGCGCCGGGCGCCGAGGGCGATGCGTCGGGCAGCGACGATCTGTCGGCCGACGGCGCCTCCGAGGCACCGGGCCGGGCAGCGGCCGAGGCCGTGACGACCGACGCTCCGGCAGCCACTGCCGCCGAGGCCGTGGCGCATGCGCCGGCGGTCGAAGCCGCAGAGGCACAGCCAGTCGCCGCCGCTGTCGAACCCACCCCCGTGGCGGAGCCCGAAGCGCCCGTGCAGGCTGCGGCACCGGTCGAGGCCGTCGCGGCGGTCGAGGCAGCGCCGCTCCAGCAGGCAGCGCCTGCGGTGGATCAGGCGCCGGTCGAGACCGCGTCTGCGCCGGTTGTCGCCGAGATGGCAGCGCCGGTGCAGTCGGCCCCCGTCGAGACGCCTTCGGCCCCGCAGGAAGCGGCGCCCGAACCCGCAGCATCGGAACCGGTCCGGCACGAGCGGCCGGCACCGCTGCCGACCGCCACGCCGATCGATGCGAGCGCGCTCCAGTCGGTCATCGAGCAGGCCGGTCTGCAGTGGGTGCAGACCGCGCGGACGACCGTCGAGGCCGACCCCGAGCCGATCGTGCCGGTGCAGCGTACGCCTCGCGTGCGCAAGCCGCGGGCGGCAGCGGCCGACGAGCCGCTGGTCCAGGTCGAGACGCAGGCACCGCGCGGCGACGCGTGATCGGCGGGCGGCCCTCGGGCCGCCCTCCCCCGGGCGTGACGACGACGCCGCGGTCTCCGGACCGCGGCGTTGTCACATCGGGCGTGCGGAACGCAACCGCGAACCGCGGTCGCGCCGAGAGACTCAGGGCTTGGTCTGCGGCGCCTTCGGCGCTGTCGGCGCTGCCGTGGCAGGGGCTGCGGCCGGCGGCGCGGTGGCGACCGCGGCCGGCGGCTTGTAGGCCACTGGCACCGGCTTGCCTTCGGCCTTGAGGCGCGACACATAGCTGTCGGCGACCCGGTCCTGGGCACGGCCGAGGGCCTCGGCGTCCTTCTTCGCGGCCTCGGCGGCCTTCTCCGCAGCCGCGGCGGCCGCGGCCTTCTGCTCGTCGGAGGGTGCAGGCAGCTTCGCCGAGACAGGCGTCGCGAGCGCGAGCACGGCCGCGCAGGCGGCCAGCAAGGAAGCGCAGCGGGTAAGGGTCATGGACGGGGTCCTCGGAGTCGTCGGGCTGAAGGGGCCAGGGTGCTCAGACCGGCTGGGCACGGTCGGGGGTGCCCGCCGGGCCCGGCGCAGCACAGCGCTGCGCCGGGATCCGGCCGGAAGCGACATCGTCGTACCACCACTCGTGATGCTCGCGGGCCCAGGTCTCGTCGACGTAGCCCGTCTTCATGGCGCGATAGGCCCCTTCGACGCCGACCGTGCCCATGTAGATGTGGCCACAGGCGGCCAGCACGAACAGCAGGGCACCGATCGCATGCACCGTCCAGGCGAGCTGCATCTGTGCGCGCGTCTGCTCGAAGTTCGGGAAGTCGAGGACGAAGCCGCTCACGCTCACCGCGATGCCGAGCACGAACAGTCCGCCCCAGAACCAGGTCTTCTCCCCTGCGTTGAACCGATGGCTCGGCACGTGGGTGCCGTTGAAGAGCCCGCCTGCCGCCTTGACCCACACGAGATCGCCCCGGTTCGGGATGTTGTCGCGCACGAAGGTGAGGAAGCCGATCAGCACGCACACCGAGAAGAGCGGGCCGATGTAGTTGTGCACGAGCTTCGAGGCGGCGGCGATCCAGGAGAAGACGCCGTGTCCGAGCACCGGTACGACGACATGCTTGCCGAACAGCAGCGCGAGGCCGGTGACGGCGAGCAGCACGAAGGAGATCGCCATCGACCAGTGCACGGTCCGCTCGACGATCGTGAAGCGCTCGACGACCCGGCCGGTCTTCGGTCCGTGCAGCTTCATCTGGCCACGGATCGCGTAGAACGCGCCGATCGCGATCACCACGACGATCAATGCCCAGCCGCCGAGCTGCGTGACCGGGCCATTGCGCAGCTGGCGCCAGCGTTCGCCCTCGCGCTGGATCAGGCGCCCGCCCTCGTGGCGGGGCAGCGTCGTGGTGTGCTCCATGTCGGAGTTCACCCCGCGCCAGACCGGCGCGTTGTTGCCGGGCTGGGCGCGCTGGCGCTGGGCCTGTGCATCGGGGCCGGCCATCGGCACCGAGGGCGCGGCAGCGGGCCCGGCCGGCGGCGCCGACGACTGCGCGATCGCGGCGACCGGCAGGGCGAGCAGCGTCGCCGCGGCGAGCACGGCGGTGAAGCGACGAAGGATGGATCGCATGGACGTCTCCTCAGCGGGACCGGACGTACTCGTTCTGGTTCTCGGCCCGCGTGCGCAGCGCCTTCTCCCAGGCGCCACGATCGCCCTTCTGCGCCTCGGGCGCGGCGAACGCGGTGGGCGATCCCTCCCAGGGCTTGCTGTCGGCCTTCGCACGACTCGCCTGCGGCTGTCCGGCCACCGGCTGGCGCTCGGCGCAGCCCGCCGCGCCGACGGCAAGGGCCGCGACGACCAGTGCGGCAACGCGCCGGACCTCGAGGCGCGCGCTCATTTCTTCTCTCCCGGCGCGGCCGCGTTCTGCTTCGGCGGCTGGCCGTAGGCCGTGCCCCAGCCCCAGACCTCGGCGCCCTTGCCCCGGCGCAGCACGCGCTCGCGGAAGATCTCGGCCAGCACCTCGCCGTCGCCGCCCAGCAGGGCCTTGGTCGAGCACATCTCGGCGCAGGCCGGCAGCTTGCCCTCGGACAGGCGGTTGCGGCCGTACTTCTCGAACTCCTCCTTCGAGCCGTCCGCTTCCGGGCCGCCCGCGCAGAAGGTGCACTTGTCCATCTTGCCGCGCGCGCCGAACGCGCCAGCCTGCGGGAACTGCGGCGCACCGAACGGGCACGCGTAGGAGCAGTAGCCGCAGCCGATGCACAGGTCCTTGTCGTGAAGGACCACGCCCTCGTCGGTGCGATAGAAGCAGTCGACCGGGCAGACCGCCATGCACGGTGCGTCCGAGCAGTGCATGCAGGCGACCGAGATCGACTTCTCGCCCGGCACGCCGTCGTTGATCGTGACCACGCGACGCCGGCTCACGCCCCAGGGGACCTCGTGCTCCTGCTTGCACGCCGTCACGCAGCCGTTGCACTCGATGCAGCGCTCGCTGTCGCAGATGAATTTCATTCGGGCCATGTCTCTTCTCCTCGCTCGCGCCCGGTCAGGCGATCCGCTCGATCTGGCAGACCGTGGTCTTGGTTTCCTGCATCATCGTCACCGAGTCGTAGCCGTAGGTGGTCGCGGTGTTGACCGCCTCGCCACGCACGATCGGTGCCGCGCCCTCCGGATAGAAGGCCTTCATGTCCTTGCCCTGCCACCACCCGGAGAAGTGGAAGGGCATGAAGGCATGGTCGGGTCCGACCCGCTCGGTGACCATCGCCTTGACCTTGAGTCGCGCGCCGGTGGGCGAGCTCAGCCAGACGTACTCGTTGTGGCGGATGCCTCGGTCGGCCGCCGCCTTCGGGTTCAGCTCGACGAAGGCCTCCTGCTGCAGTTCGGCGAGCCACGGGTTCGACCGCGTCTCCTCGCCGCCGCCCTCGTACTCGACGAGGCGACCCGAGGTCAGCACGATCGGGAACTTCTCGTGGACCTTGTTCTCGAGGTTGCGCTGCTGCACCGACTTGAAGAGCGTCGGCATCCGCCAGAAGGTCTTGCGGTCGTCGTGGGTCGGATACTTCGCCATCAGGTCGGGGCGGTTGCCGTACAGCGGCTCGCGATGCTTGGGCACCGGATCGGGGAAGTTCCAGACCACCGCCCGCGCGCGCGCGTTGCCGAACGGATGGCAGCCGTGGTTCTTCATCGCCACCCGGATGATCCCGCCCGAGGCATCGGTCTTCCAGTTCTTGCCTTCGGCGGCCTTCTTCTCGGCCTCGGACAGTTCGTCCCACCAGCCGAGCTTCTTGAGCAGCACGTGGTCGAACTCGGGATAGCCGGTCTGCAGGTCGGCGCCCTTGCTGTGCGAGCCGTCGGCCGCCAGCAGCGAGGTGCCGTCGCGCTCGACACCGAAGTTGGCGCGGAAGTTGCCGCCCCCGTCCATCACGTGCCGCGAAGTGTCGTACAGGTTCGGCGAGCCCGGGTGCTTCATCTCCGGCGTGCCGTAGCACGGCCACGGCAGACCGAAGTAGTCCCCGGTCAGGTCGTAGCCGGTCTCGGCATCCTTGCCGCCCTTGGCGCGCAGCGTCTTCACGTCGAAGACGTGCATGTTGCGCATGTGGGCCTTGAGCCGCTCCGGCGAGCAGCCGGTGTAGCCGATCGTCCATCAGGAGCGGTTGATCTCGCGGAGGATGTCCTCGACGGCGGGCTCGTTCCACTCCACGCCGTGCTTCTTGAAGGTGACCTTCTTGTACTGCTTCGAGAGCTGCTCGCCGAAGCCGAGGCGCTCGGCGAAGGCCTGCATGATCGCGTGGTCGGACATCGACTCCCAGAGCGGCTCGATGACCTGCTCGCGCCACTGGATCGAGCGGTTCGACGCGGTGCAGGAGCCCGCGGTCTCGAACTGGGTGGCCGCCGGCAGCAGGTAGACCGCGCGCTTCGGGTTGAGGTCGCCCGCATCACCCGGCATCGCGGCCATCGCCGCGGTCGCCGACGGATGCGGGTCGATGACGACGAGCAGCTCGAGCCGGTCGAGCGCCTTCTTCATCTCGAGACCGCGGGTCTGCGAATTCGGCGCGTGGCCCCAGAAGACCATGCCCTTGACGTTGTGCTCCTGGTCGATCAGGTCGCTGTTCTCGAGCACGGCGTCGACCCAGCGCGAGACCGTCGTGCCCGACTTCTCCATCATGCCGGGCGCGAACTGTGCCTTGATCCACTCGTAGTCGACGCCCCAGGCGCTGGCGAAGTGCTTCCACGAGCCGGCGGCAAGGCCGTAGTAGCCGGGCAGCGAGTCGGGGTTCGGACCGACGTCGGTCGCACCCTGCACGTTGTCGTGGCCGCGGAAGATGTTCGTGCCGCCGCCGGAGACGCCCACGTTGCCGAGCACGAGCTGCAGCAGGCAGGAGGCGCGCACCACCGCGTTGCCGGTCGTGTGCTGGGTCTGACCCATGCACCAGACGATGGTCGACGGCCGGTTCTTCGCCATCATCTCGGCGACCTTGTAGACCTGCGCCTCCGGCACGCCGCAGGCCTCCTCGACCTTGTCGGGCGTCCAGACCTTGAGCGCCTCGTCGCGGACCTTCTCCATGCCCCAGACGCGGTCCTCGATGTACTTCTTGTCCTCCCAGCCGTTCTTGAAGATGTGGTGCATCACGCCGAACAGGAACGGGATGTCGGAGCCCGAACGCAGCCGCACGAACTCGTCGGCCTTCGCCGCGGTCCGCGTGAAGCGCGGATCGACGACGATCAGCTTCGCGCCGGTCTCCTTGGCGTGCAGCATGTGCAGCATCGAGACCGGGTGCGCCTCGGCGGCGTTCGAGCCGATGTACAACGCGCACTTGGTGTTCTGCATGTCGTTGTACGAGTTCGTCATCGCGCCGTAGCCCCACGTGTTCGCGACGCCCGCGACGGTCGTGGAGTGGCAGATGCGCGCCTGGTGGTCGCAGTTGTTCGTGCCGAAGAAGGACACGAACTTGCGCAGCAGGTAGGCCTGCTCGTTGTTGTGCTTGGACGAGCCGACGAAGAACACCGAATCCGGTCCGGAGGCCTTCTTCAGCTCGGCGAGCCGCTCGGTCACCTCCTTGAGCGCCTGCTCCCAGGAGATCTTGCGGTACTGGCCGTCGACCAGCTTCATCGGCGACTTCAGCCGGTGCTCGCCATGCCCGTGCTCACGGATGGCAGCGCCCTTGGCGCAATGGGCGCCGAGGTTGATCGGCGAGTCGAAGACCGGCTCCTGACGGACCCAGACTCCGTTCTCGACGACCGCGTCGATGGCGCAGCCGACCGAACAGTGCGTGCAGACCGTGCGCTTCTTCTCGATCTTTCGGGCGCCGCCGGCGGCCGGATCGGCAGCCCGTGCGCGCTCGATCGAGACCATGGTCCCGGCGCCGGCCGCCAGCCCCGCGGCGCCGACGCCGATGCCGGAGCGCTTGAGGAACGCGCGGCGGTCCATCACGCCGGAGGCGGCGGCATGGGCGCCGCGAACGGCGGAGGCGGTCAACTCGCCGCCGGCGGCGCGGCCGGTGCGCTTACGGGTGAGCAGCATCGTCGTCTCCCTCAGATCTCGGTCGTGCGGTAGTAGTGCCGGACATGTTCGCTGACCTGATAGCCACCGGCCCGGGCCGCGTCCTCGGACACGCCGGGCGCGGCGGCGGGCAGTGCAGCCTGGCTCGCCGCGACGGCGCTCGCGGCCGCTCCGGCGACGCCGGCGGCGCTCGCTCCGAGCAGGAAGCCGCGGCGGGTCTTGAGCGCCGGGCGCTTGGGGGTGCTGCGGTCGTCCATCGGGTGCCTCTCGGGTGTCGGGGTCATCGTGGCGGGTCGGGGTCAGTCTTCGAAATCGAACGCCTGGCGCTCGACGTCGAGAAAGGTGTGGAGCAGCGCCGCCGCATGGCGGTACCAGTCGGCGCCTTCGGCGGCGTCGACCGCCTGCACGAAGCGCGGGTAGCACGGCGCGAGGAAGCGCTCGAAGAGCTCGCGCTGCAGCGAGGGGGCCTGGGGGTCATCGGACGCGGCGAGCTCGGCCATCGCCTCGCACAGCGACGCGATGTGATCTTCGGTGCGAGAGACCTCGTCACGGCGCGCGAGACCGGCGCGGGCCAGCCATTCGCGCAGGTCCGCGAGCGGACGCTCGTGCAGGAAGCCGGTGAGGTACCAGGACGCATACGCGGCGACCGGAGCGCGCCCGACGCCGGTGAACAGCCGATCATGCTCGGCGGCCACCGCGTCGGCCCGCGCCGAGGCGCTCGCACGGGCGAGCGCCGCCCAGGCGTCGCCGAGCGGCGTGCCGTCCCCGTCGACGTTCGCGTCGGCGGCAACGCGGGCCAGGAGCGCGGCATCGGGCCCGTCGGAGAACACGCGCGCGAGGAACGCATACCAGCGCGCCCGCGCGAGGTCCTCCTCGCCCGGTGTGCGCACGGGACGCAGGGCGATCGGTGCGGCGTTCGCGCTCATGGCCGGGGCTTGCCTCGGGGCAGGTCCTGGATCCGGACCTCGTCAGGCGCGGTGAACTGGTCGACGACCCGGCAGTCGCCGCACATCTGCAGCCGCCGGGCGCCCTCCCCGCTGAACATCGCATGCGACGAGAGCCGGGCGACCATCGCCGCGACCATCGTCTTGGTGCCGAAGGGCCCGCCGCAGCGCACGCACGCGAACGGCTCGGTCTGCGCCACCGTGCGCGGGGCCGCAGCCTGCGCACGGTCGAGCAGCCAGCGCGGCTCGAGCGTGATCGCGCGCTCCGGACAGGTCGTGACACACAGCCCGCACTGCACGCAGTTGCGCTCGATGAAGCGCAGCTGCGGAGACTGGGGGTCGTCGATCAGCGCCCCGGCCGGGCAGGCGCTGGTGCACGACAGGCACACGGTGCAGGCGGCCGGGTCGACGCGCACCGTGCCGAACGGCGCACCGGCGGGCAGCGGGACCGTCGCCGGCGCCGGGCCGGCGGGACGGGTCTGGAGCCGCAGGTGCTCGATCGCGGTCTCGATGGTCCGGCGCTTCTCGACCGAGACGGCGAAGCGCGCGGCCTCGGCGACGCCCGCGGCGGTCGTCAGCGCGGCGAGCTGCGACTCGAGCTCGAGCGGCTCGGCGGCCTCGAGCACCATCGCGCGGCGACCGGTGAGACCGAGCGCGCCGACGATCGCATCGACGAAGCCATACTGCGTGCGGAGCGCATCGCGATACTGCGGCGCCTCGTGCCCCGTCGCGAGCACCGCGACCTGGCTGGCGCCGAAGGCGAGCGACGCCAGCACCAGGTCGATTCCGAACGCGGCGACATGATGGACGGGGACGGGCACGACATGCGCGGGCAGGCCGGTGATCGCGGGCGCCGCACCGCCCGCCGCGACGGCGGGGCCTGCGGCACGCCCCAGCCCTTCGAGCAGCGCGGCCCCCGACTCGGCATCGTGCACGAGCAGCAGCGCGTCGCGGCCGCCTGCGGCGCGGTACGCCGCGAGCGCACGGCGAAGCGTGTCGCCGAGGGCCGGGGGCGCCGGCCACACATGGGTCATCGCGCCGGACGGGCAGACGCTCGCGCAGGCACCGCAGCCGGCGCACAGGTGCGGCTCGACGCGCACGCTGCGGCCCTCGCTGCGGATCGCCCCGGCCGAGCAGACGTCCACGCAGGCGGTGCAGCCCGTCTTGCGGTTGCGACCGTGCGCGCAGAGCGTCTCCTGGTAGCGGAAGAAACGCGGCTTCTCGAACTCGCCGACCCACTGCGCGAGCTGCAGCGCGACGTCGGCCTGCGCATCACGATCGGGACCGGGATGGAAGTAGCCCTGCGGCAGCTGGTGGTTCGTGAACGCCGGATGCCGGCGCAGGTCCATCACCAGATCGAAGCGCCCGCTGCGCTCGCGGTCACTGCGGTCGAAATCGATGGCCCCGGCGGCACCGCAGGCCACCACGCAGGCCCGGTGGCCGCGGCAGGCCTCGAGGTCGACCTGGAAGGACGCGTCGATCGCGCCCTCCGGGCAGGCCTCGACGCAAGCGCCGCAGCGCACGCAGGCCTCGAGGTCGATCGGGTTCGCCTGGTCCCAGCGGGCATCGAAGGCGCCCAGCCAGCCCTCGAGCGTGCGCAGCGAGCCCGAGACGACGGGGTAGGCGCGCCGACCGGCGAGCGAGGCGTCCGTGGCATCGGCGAGCAGCACGGTCGGGGACAGGCTGCCCGCGAGCCGGTCGGCCCAGCGCAGCGCGTCGGCGCCGCCGATGACCAGCAGCCGGCCTTCCGATCGGTAGGACACGCCGGGGCCGGGCTCGGGTCGCGCACCCGCCGCGATCGCGATCAGCGCGGCGATCTTGGGGGTGGCCCGGGCGCCTTGCGCCCCCCATCCGGCCTGCTCGCGCAGGTTCACGAAGCGCAGCGGGGCGACCTCGGCGCGAACGCCGGCCACCTCCTCGAACAGCTTCGACTCCTGGGTGCACCCGACCACGAGTTCGTCGCCGGGATCGCCGAGCTGCGCGGGGAGCTTGGCGAGGTCGATGCGGCACAGCCGATCGACGGAGAGCGTGTGCTCCAGGGGCAGCCCACTGGCACGCAGACCCCGTTCGAGCGCGGTCTCGTCGAACGGGATCGTGCGGTTGCACGAGCAGGTGATCACCCGCGTGGTTGGGCTCAACGCTCTCTCTTTATCGTCGGGCGGACTCCCCAGCTACCGCCGTGCCGAATTAGACCATGACGGCACTGGGGTTCCAAGTCACGGACCGCCGCGCTCAGCGTGGCGCGCCCGTGTCCGGCTCGAGGTCCGTGCTCGCAGCGGGTTCGTCTCGCACCACGTCGCGCGACACCGTCACCGAGGCGTGCTCGAGCCCTGCCCCGAGCGCCATCCCCGGATGCTGCGTCGCGGCATCACCCGCGGTGTCGACGGACGCGTCAACGTCGCCTGCGCCCGGGTGCACATCGGTGCGTGCATCGGCCGTCGCCTCGGCCGCGTGCGAGGCCGTGGGCGGCAGACACAACGCGGCGTCGCCCGCGGCCCGTTCGGGCGGCGGCGTCTCGTCGCGCGCCAGCAGCGCGCGGGCATGCTGCAATGCGGCGAGCATCGCAGGCGGAATCGGGTCGGGCCGTCCGTAGTCGTCGATGTAGGTGTCGAGCCCGTCCATCGTGTTGAAGTGCGGGTCGACGAACAGGCGCTTGAGCGCGGCGTTGCGCTGCGCCGGCGCCACGTCGCTGCGCATGAACGGCGTGAAGTCGGACTGCGGCGTCAGCGTCTGCGGGTCGGGCAGCGGCGGTGCCGGCTCGGACGGCGCCGGCGTCGCGACGGGACGGCCCGGGAGCGAGGGCGAATCGTGCGAGGGGGACTCGTTCGAGGGGGAACGCGCGATCGGCGACGCGTCGGGCACGTCGGCCGGCGACACGGCGGGCGCATTCGCCGGCGACGCGGGGCGGGCCTCGGCCGTCGGCGCAACCGGCGCCGAAGCCGACGCGGCGCCGACACCGGCACCGGCAGCGGCAGAGTCGGCACCCGCGGACCCGCGGGCCGCATCCCGCTTGCGCCGCGCCCAGCGCGACAGGAACGGGCCGTCGGTCACGGCTTCACGACACCGGGTGCAGTCCCACCGAACCGCCGCCGCTCCTCCTCGGTCATGCGCTCGCGTTCCTCGCCGCGCATGAACGAGGGCTTCGGGCCGCGCCGCTTGCCGCGCCCGGCCTCGGGCCGGTAGTGGCGATCGACGAACTCGGCCACCCAGGGCCGCATCGGCTCAGGCATCGGCACCCGGTCGACCTGCTCGCCGCCATCCATCCAGCCCGCTGCCCGGGCATAGGACACGGTGACGTCGATGGCACGCGGCGACTCGCCCTCCTCTCGGCGCCAGAGCACGAAGACCGAGGGCTCGTCGGTCGTCAGGTTGAGCCAGCAGCCCTCGGCCTCGTCGCGGTGCAGCGCGATCTGCAGCGCCTGCGGATCCTCCGACGGCGCGATCGAGGCGACGCGCCACTGCTCGAGCGCCCATCGGCCGCTGGCGACCTGCACCTCGAAGGCGACCTCGACCGACACGGTCGCGACCGCTTGCGGATCGCCCGCGGCCCCGCTCTCCCCGGCCCCTGCCGCCATGTCGCGTCCCCCTCGACTGCTAGAATCGGCGCGGATTGTAAGCCCATGACCGAACGCGTCGTCTTTCCCATTGCCGAGCACCGCTATGACGCGGCGCTCCCGCACGTGCCCGAGTCGCCGGCGCTGCCCACCGGCCGCCTGCACGACGCCCGGGGCCGGCGGCTGCACGACCTGCGGATCTCGGTCACCGACCGCTGCAACTTCCGCTGCACCTACTGCATGCCGAAGGCGGTGTTCGACAAGGACTACGCGTTCCTGCCGCAGTCCTCGCTGCTGAGCTTCGAGGAGATCGAACGGCTCGTCCGCGCCTTCGTCGCACACGGCGTCGAAAAGGTCCGTCTGACCGGCGGCGAGCCGCTGCTGCGCCGCGACATCGAGCGCCTGGTCGGGATGCTGGCCGAGGTCCGAACCGCCTCGGGCGCACCGCTCGACCTGACCCTGACCACCAACGGCTCGCTGCTCAGGCGCAAGGCCCAATCGCTTCGCGCCGCCGGCCTGACCCGTCTGACGGTGAGCCTCGATGCGCTGGACGACGCGACCTTCCGGGCGATGAACGACGTCGACTTCCCGGTCGCCGACGTGCTCGACGGCATCGAGGCCGCTGCCGCCGCGGGCTTCGCGTCGGTCAAGGTCAACATGGTGGTCAAGCGGGGCGTCAACGACGGCCAGATCGTGCCGATGGCCGCGCATTTCCGCGGCACCGGGCACATCGTGCGCTTCATCGAGTTCATGGATGTCGGCGCCTCCAACGGCTGGCGAATGGACGACGTGCTGCCCAGCCGCGAGGTGCTCGCCCGCATCCACGAAGCCTTCCCGCTCGAGCAGGCCGAGGCGAACTACACCGGCGAGGTCGCCGAGCGCTGGCGCTACCGCGACGGTGCCGGCGAGGTCGGCGTGATCTCCTCGGTCACGCAGCCGTTCTGCGGCGACTGCTCGCGGGCCCGTCTGTCGACCGAGGGCCGGCTCTACACCTGCCTGTTCGCGGGCGCCGGCCACGACCTGCGGGCGCTGCTGCGCGGCGGCATCGACGACGCGCGGCTCGCCGGCGCGATCGAGCACCTCTGGTCGCAGCGCGCGGACCGCTATTCCGAGATCCGCTCGAGCCGGACCGAGGCCCTGCGCAGGATCGAGATGAGCTACATCGGCGGCTGATGGTCCGCCCGCCCGCCGTGAGCCCGATCGAGCTCACCGACCACGCCCGTCCGGTGACGACCACGGTCGACGCCATCGACGAGACCGGCCGCACGGTGGCCACGCCGATCGCCGGCGAGCATCCGCTGACGCTCTACCTCGACCGGCGCGAACTGGTGACGCTGATGACGCTGGGCGCCGCGCCCGAGCACCTGGCGCTCGGCTGGCTGCGCAACCAGCGGCTGGTCGCCTCGATCGACGAACTGGCCGCGGTCCAGGTGGACTGGGACACCGGTGCGGTCGCGATCACCTCCCGCGGGCTGCGCGACGAAGGCATCCCGCTCTGGGCGCGCGACACGCGCGAGGCCGCGCTCGAGGCGAAGCTCGGCCGCCGCACCGTCACCACCGGCTGCGGGCAGGGCACGGTGTTCGGCGACCTGATGGAGAGCCTGGACGAGGTACGGCTGCCGCAGGACGTGACCGTCTCCGAGGCATCGGTCTACGCCGTCATGGATCGGGTGCGTCGGCACGAGTCGATCTACAAGGTGGCCGGTGCGGTACACGGCTGCGCGCTCTGCACGAACCCGAAGGACGGCGGCGCGCCCGAGATCCTGCGATTCGTCGAGGACGTCGGCCGGCACAACGCGGTCGACGCGATCGCCGGCTGGATGTGGGTCGAGGGCATCGAGGGCGCGGACACGATCTTCTACACGACCGGGCGCCTGACCTCCGAGATGGTCATCAAGTGCGCGCAGATGGGCATCCCGGTGCTGATGTCGCGCTCGGGCCTGACCGGCATGGGCCACGACATCGCGACACGGATCGGCATCACGATGATCGGGCGCTGCCAGGGGCGGCACTACCTGCTGTTCACCGGCGCCGGGCGCTTCGTGCGCACGGTGGCGACGCCTTGACCCGCCCGGTGCCCGAGCGCTCGGCCATCACCGGCATCGTGCTCGCCGGCGGCCTGGGCCGGCGCATGGGCGCAGACGGCGGCAACGTCGACAAGGGGCTTCGCACCTTCCGTGGGCGGCCGATGGTCGCCCATGTGATCGAGCGGCTGACGCCGCAGGTCGGCACGCTGTCGATCAACGCCAACCGGCAGCCCGATGCCTGGCGTGCCTTCGGCGTGCCGGTCTTCCCCGACGTGGTCGAAGGCTTCGCCGGCCCGCTCGCCGGCCTGCACGCGGCGATGCTGCACGCTCGCACGCCCTGGATCGCGACCGCGCCCTGCGACTCGCCGTTCCTGCCGGCCGACCTCGTCGGGCGGCTGGCGCGTGCCGTCGCGCAGGCCGGCGCGCAGGTGGCGGTCGCGCGGACCGGCGACCAGCCGCATCCGGTGTTCGCCCTCGTCGAACGCTCGCTGCAGGCGCATCTCGAGGCGTTCCTCGTGTCGGGCAGGCGGCGGATCGACGCGTGGTACGCGCCCCTTCGCGTGGTCGAGGTCGCCTTCGACGACGAGGCGGCGTTCCGCAACATCAACACCGCCGAGGAGCTCGAGCGCTGGGCGCGCGAGCCCGATCCCGGGATGCCCGACCCGAGCCCGGCCGCCGCGCAGGACCCGCCCCGATGACCGCACGCACCACGCTCGCCGAGATCGTCTCCTGCCTGTCCGACTTCGACCCGAAGGCGGTTCCGGTCGACCGCGCGCGCGAGGCGATCGAGCGCTTCGTGGTGCCGGTCGACTGCGTCGAGCGGGTGGCGATCCGATCGGCGCTCGACCGGGTGCTGGCACGCGACGTGGTCTCGCCGATCGACGTGCCCGCGCACGACAACTCGGCGATGGACGGATGGGCCGTGCGCTCGGCGGACCTGCAGGCGGGCGCGGACACGACCCTGAATGTCGTCGGCACCGCGTACGCGGGCGTCGCCTTCGGCGGCCCCGTCGGCGCCGGCGAGGCGGTGCGGGTGATGACCGGCGCGGTGATGCCCGCCGGCTGCGACACGGTGGTGATCCAGGAGGTGGTGCGCCGCGAGGGCGAGCGCATCGTCGTGCCGCCCGGACAGCAGGCCGGCCAGAACCGGCGGCTGCGCGGCGAGGACCTGACGGCAGGCCGTGCGGCGCTGCGCGCCGGGCGGCTGATCCGACCCGCGGACCTGGGGCTGCTCGCCTCGCTCGGCATCGCCGAAGTCCCGGTCCAGCGTCGCCTGCGCGTCGCGTTCTTCTCGACCGGTGACGAGCTGCGTTCGATCGGCGAGCCGCTCGATGCCGGCTGCGTCTACGACAGCAACCGCTACACGCTGTTCGGCATGCTGACGCGACTCGGCGTCGAGCTGGTCGACCTGGGCGTCGTGCCCGATTCGCGCGAGGCGCTCGAGGCCGCGATGCTCGCCGCCAGCCGAAATGCCGATGCGATCGTGTCCTCGGGCGGGGTCTCGGTCGGCGAGGCCGACTTCACGCGCGAGGTGATGGACCGCCTGGGCGAGGTCGCGTTCTGGACGATCGCGATGCGGCCCGGGCGTCCGATGGCGTTCGGGCGGGTCGGCGATGCCTGGTACTTCGGCCTGCCCGGCAATCCGGTCGCGGTGATGGTGACCTTCCTGTTCTTCGTGCGCGACGCGCTGATCCGGCTGTCCGGCGCGAGCCCGCGCCCGGTGCTGGCGCTGCGCGCACGCAGCGTCGGCCGGCTGCGCAAGCGCCCCGGCCGCACCGAGTACCAGCGCGCGGTCATCACGCCCGGCGCCGACGGCGTGCTCGAGGCGCGCATCACCGGCAGCCAGGGGTCGGGCGTGCTGCGCTCGATGAGCGAGGCGAATGCGCTGGTGGTGCTGCACCATGCGCAGGGCGACGTCGCCGACGGCGAACTGGTCGACGCGATCCCCTTCGACGGCCTGATCTGAGTCGCGACATCCGACGGGCGACGCAAGGCACCGGGGCGCGCGCCCACCGTGCCGACGCAAGACCCCGAGGCCGCCGACGTGCCGGTCAGCCCGGCAGCGGCCCGCCTGCGGAGACGATCCAGCCGTCGCGGTCCGCGTAGATCCAGTCGCCGGGCCGGATGGTCACGCCGGCGAAGCTCAGCACCGGGTCGCGCTCGCCGCGGCCCCGGCGGTCGCTGCGACGCGGATGCAGGTGCAGCGCCCGGACACCGAAGCGGCAGGCGTCGAGCTCGCCCGCGTCGCGCACGCAGCCATTGACGATCACCCCTTGCCAGCCGTTCTTCTCGCCCAGCTCGCCGAGCTTGCCGCCGACCAGAGCACAGCGTGTGCTCGCCGATCCGTCGACCACCAGCACGCGGCCCTCGCCCGGCTGCTCGAGTGTCGCGCGCACCAGCGAGTTGTCGTCGGGCACGCGCAGCGTGACCGCAGGACCGGCGAAGCGCATCACCGCACCGAGCGCGATCCACGGGGGCGCCGCCACGGTCAGCCGCCCGTCGAGCAGACGGTCCTCATGTGCATCGCACAGGTCGGTGGTGGCGAACTCGGGCGGGGTGTCGGTCATCGGGAAGGCTCCTTGCGGACGCGGGAGGAATCGGGCAGACGGCGCGCCCGCCGGGCGATCTCGAGCCCGAGCAGCGCGGTCACGAGCAGCGCGAGCGACGCGCTCGCATAGCCGGCCTCGGGCAGGCCCCGGTCGAGCCAGGCCCCCACGATCGCCGGGCCGAGGGCAGCACCGACATCGACGCCGGAATACACGACGCCATAGGCCCGTCCGGTGGCGCCCGGCGGCGTGGAGGCGCGCACGAGCATGTCGCGCGAGGGCGCGACCGTGCCGATCGCGAAGCCCGCTGCACAGGCGAGCGCGCCCGCCGCCCCGACCGGGACCGCATGGGCGGCGAGCAGCGCGATCAGGGCCGCCGCCGCCAGGGTGCCGGCGGCGGCGACCCGCTCGTGGTGCACGGTGGCCGCGGCGATGAAGCCGCCCGCGAGCATGCCGGCCCCCGTGCAGACGATGAAGGCGGTGAGCCACGCCGCAGCGGCGGTCGCGGTGTAGCCCCACGAGGCCTGGAGCAGCGTCGCGCCGAAGCTCTGCATGCCGATCATCGCGATGTTGATCGTCACGAAGAACGCCATGCACGCCACCAGCGCGGGGTTGAGGAAGGCGAACGCCTCGCGCAGCGCGGCGACACCGCCTGGCGGGGGGGC
>CAIUGQ010000303.1 GCA_903898725.1 uncultured Burkholderiales bacterium
AGCGCGCGGCCGCCCTCGAGTGGCTGCGCGGCACCGCGCCCGAGGCCCTGGGCTGGCAGGCGCCCGCCGGCGGCCACGTGGTGCTGCCGGCCTGCTACCACCCCTCGATGGCCCCCGATCTCGACGAGGTTGCCGCGGCCACCGGCCTCGGCACGGCGGAGGTCGTCGCGATCCACAGCGGCTGCACGTTCACCGCCGAGGTCGTCGGCTTCATGCCGGGCTTCGCGTACCTGGGTGGCCTCGATCCCCGGCTGCGGGTCGACCGCCGCGCCTCGCCGCGCGCCCGGGTCCCCGAAGGCGGCATCGCGATCGCCGGTCTGCAGACGGCCGTCTACCCGAGCCCCACGCCGGGCGGCTGGAGCCTGATCGGGCGCTGTCCGCTGCGGCTCTTCGACCCCGCGCGCACGCCGCCCGCGCTGATGGACGAGGGCGACACGCTGCGCTTCGAGCCGATCGACGTCGCGACCTTCGAGCGGCTGTGGGCGACGCGATGAGCGCGCCCGCGGCCTCGATCGAGGTGCTCAAGGCGGGCCTGCTCGACAGCGTCCAGGACCTCGGGCGCCCGGGCCGTGCGCGCATCGCGCTGTCGCGCGGCGGCGCGATGGACCGGTCCGCGATGACGCTGGCCAACGCGCTGGTCGGCAACGCGCCCGAGGCCGCGGGGCTCGAGATCACCGGTCCCGGCCCCACGCTGCGCTTCGGCTGCGACGTCTGGCTGGCGACGGTCGGTGCCCGTCACGCGCTCGTGCGGCTGCCGGGCGAGCGGGGCGGCCCGCCCGTCGCGGTGCCGACGGGCCGCCCGGTCTTCGTCGCCGCCGGCAGCGCGCTGCGCTGGCAGGCGCCGCCGGTGGGCTGGCGCAGCTGGATCGCCGTGGCCGGGGGCATCGATCTGCCCGAGGTCCTCGGCAGCCGCAGCGCGCACCTGGCCTCGGGCATCGGACCGGCGCGGCTCGAGCCCGGTCGCGTGCTGCCGCTGCATCCGCGGGTCGTCGACCTGTCCCACCGGCGCGCCGCCGCGGTGCTCGGTGCGCCCGACCCCGACGCGACGTCGCCATGGAGCCGCTGCACGCCCCGCTGGCAGGTCACCGAGGACCTGCCCCGCGAGTGGCCGCGGATCGAGCTGCCGGTGCTCGCCGGGCGCCATCTGGACCTGCTGGCCGCCGCGGCCCGCAACGCCCTGTTCGAGCAGGACTGGACCGTCGGCGCGCAGAGCAACCGCCAGGGCCTGCGCCTGCACGGCCGCGCGCTGGACACCGGCGGTCTGCCGCAGCTCGCGAGCGAGCCGGTGAGCGTGGGCACGGTGCAGCTGCCGCCGGCCGGCGAGCCGGTCATCCTGCTGGCCGAGCATCAGACCACCGGCGGCTATCCCCGCATCCTGGAAGTCGCGAGTGCCGCCGAATCGCTGCTCGCACAGGCCGGCGCCGGCTGCCGGGTGCGCTTTCGTCTCGTCGGCCTGGACGAGGCCGACGAGCTCGCCCGCCGCCGCATGCGCGAGCTCGAGCTGCGGCTGGCCGGCGTGCGCCAGGCCTGCGCCTATGCGGCCGAGGCCGCGGACGCCACCGTCTCCCCCGATTCCATCGACTGAGGCTTCGACCCGAATGAGCACCCCCAGGGCAACGATCGACCTGAACTCCGACATGGGCGAGAGCTTCGGCGCCTGGCGCATGGGCGACGACGCGGCGCTGATGCCCTTCGTCACCTCGGCCAACGTCGCCTGCGGCTTCCACGCCGGCGACCCGTCGACGATCGCCGCCACGGTCGCGCTCGCGGTGCGCCACGGCGTGGCGATCGGCGCCCATCCGGGCCTGCCCGACCTGCAGGGCTTCGGGCGCCGCACGATGCAGGTGACCGAGGACGAGGTCTACGGCATGACGCTCTACCAGGCCGGCGCGGTCCGCGCCTTCGTCGAGGCCGCCGGCGCACGGCTGAACCACGTGAAGGCCCACGGCGCGCTCTACAACATGGCCGCGCGCGACGTCGCGCTGTCGCGCGGACTGGTCCGGGCGGTGAAGGCGCTCGGCGACGGCGTGAAGATGTACGTGCTCGCGGGCAGCCCGATGGAGACGGTCGCGCGCGACGCGGGCCTGGCGGTGCGCTGCGAGGTGTTCGGGGACCGTCGCTACATGCCCGACGGCACGCTGGCGCCGCGCAGCCGCCCGGATGCGCTGATCACCGACGAGGCCGAATCGGTCGCGCAGGTGCTGCGCATGGTCCGCGAGGGACGGCTGACGGCGGTCGATGGCACGGAGGTGACGGTGCGTGCCGACACCGTCTGCATCCATGGCGACAAGCCGACCGCGGTGCCGTTCGTGCGGGCGCTGCGTGGCGCGCTCGCCGCCGAGGCCATCGAGGTCGTCCAGCGCTGAGTCGGCCGGACGGGGCCCGGGGCGCCGGCCCGTGCAGGTCGCCCAGCCTCAGCGCCCGACGAGTCCGCGGGCAGTGCTCGCCTCGTTCTCGGCGTAGCGCGCCATGGCCGTGGTGCCGTCGAGCCCGCGGTCCGGTTCGAGCCCGTCACCGATCCGCAGCAGCTGCAGGCAGAACCAGGCCAGCCCGGCCTTCGGCGGGTCGATGCCGCGCTCGTAGGCGACGGCCTCGGTGCAGTCGCCGGCGAGCAGCCGACGCGGCAGGTCCGTGTCGACGCACAGCGGGCGCCCGAGACCGATCATGTCGAGCTCGCCGCCCGCCAGGGCCTCGTCCATCGCGGCGCGGGTCCGGAACCCGCCGGTGACCATCACCGGCATCGACGCCGCGCCGCGCATCGCCGCCGCGTACTCGAGGAAGTAGGCCTCGCGTCGGCGTGTGCTGTCGGACACCGGGCGCTCGGCATCCGGCCCGCGCAGCTTCGCGCCCATCATCGTCGGCGATTCGTAGCTGCCGCCGGACAGCTCGAGCAGGTCGACGCCGTCCTCGCCCAGCCAGCGCACCACCTGCAGGCAGTCGTCGGCACCGAAGCCGCCCTGCTGGAAGTCCGACGAGTTGAGCTTCACGCCGATGGGGAAGTCGGCGCCGACGGCCGAGCGGCAGGCACGGAGCACCTCGCGCAGCAGCCGTGCCCGGTTCGCGAGCGCACCGCCCCAGGCGTCGGTGCGCCGGTTCGCGACCGGCGACAGGAACTGGCTGAGCAGGTAGCCGTGCGCCGCGTGCACCTGGATGCCGGTGAAGCCGGTCTCGCGCGCGACCGTCGCCGCATGCGCCCACCGGCGGACGACGTCCTCGATCTCGTCCTCGCGCATCGCGCGGGGCGGCGCGAACTGCGCGGCGCTGTGGTTGAGGAGCGGCACCGCCGACGGCGCGATCGGCTCGGCACAGACGTGTGTCGGTGTCTGCCGGCCGGGGTGATTGAGCTGCATCCAGAGGTGGTTGCCGCCGACCGTGCCCGCCGCCGCATAGCGGCGCAGCGCGTCGAGCCCTTCGTCGCCGCCGGTCGCACCGCCGTCGATCACCACGTTGCCGGGGCGCTCCAGGTAGCGCCGGTCGATCTGCACGTTGCCGGTGACGACGAGGCCCGCGCCGCCCACCGACCACGCGCGGTAGAGCCGTTCGTGCCGGACCGTCGCGTGGTTCATGGCGTCGGCCAGTCCTTCGGTCAGCGCGGCCTTGCACAGCCGGTTCGGCACTGTCGCGCCGCAGGGCAGCGCCAGCGGCGCGTCCAGGGTCGCCGGGGTCGTCGACATCCTGTCGTCCCTCCGCTCAGAACCCGAGCTGCAGCGACACGAACGGGCCGCTGAACCGGTACTCGACGCTGCCCAGCCACTTCGGACGGGTGATGTCGACCGCGTAGTCGACGTACCGGTAGCCGAGCGCGAGGCCGACGTTGTCGGAGAAGCGGTAGCCGAGCGCGGCCATCACGTTGACCAGGCCGCCGCTGTAGTCGCCGTAGCTCAGCGTGAAGTAGTCGACGCGACCCTGCACCGACAGCGCCCGCGAGAAGTCGTGCTTGCCGTACAGCCCGAGCGTGGGCAGCGGCAGCAGCGCATCCTGGGCCCGCGCCTGACCGCCGGCCGAGGCACCTCCGAGTGCGGCCTGTGCGGCGAGTTCGATCGTGAAGCGCGTGGTGTGCAGGCCGAACACCGCGCCGAGCTCGGTCTGGTCGGTGCGCAGGAACGACCAGCCTGCGCTCAGCCTCAGGATGTCGGAGTCGAAGCGCGAGGAGAGCGTCGCCGACGCCGGATAGGTCACGCCGCTCCAGACGATGTCGCGCGAGATCGATTGCGTGCCGCTGCGCCGCAGCGAGAAGTACTCGAGCTCGACGCGCCAGTCCGAGCCCAGCCGCATGCCGGCGCTGAACCAGGGCAGGGTCTTGCGCGACGCGAGGCCGAGTTCGTCCTCGAAGCGCACGGTCGTGCCCGGTGACGAGCCGACCAGCACGTCGGAGCGGGCCGTGGATTCGATCGAGGGGCGGTAGCCGGCAAGGTGCAGCCAGTAGCCGTCCTCGCTGTGCTGGGCGTGCGCCGCCTGCGCGAACAGGCCGAGCGACACGGCGCAGACGGCGGGCAGGGCGTGCCGCACTGAACGTGCCGGACGCGGGAAGCGGGCTTCGGAGCCCGCGGACGACGGTGAAGCGGCCATGGCTGTCTCTCCTCCTGACGGTGGCGGCTCGGTCAGGGGGTGACGCCGCGCTCTGGCTGCGAGTATCGAGCCTGGCCGTTCGCCGCGGGCGCCGCGTGTGGCGCGATCGGAACGGCGGCCCCGGCCGGGTCGTGCCGCTATCATGGCGGGCTGGCCGCCGTCCTGCGCGGTCGCCGCCCCGCCATGTCACGCCTCCCGCCCAAACCCCCCAGGCCCGTCGCCGCCGCGCAGCGTGCCGCGAACCACGCCAATCCCGACGATCCGCGCCTGTCCAAGCGGATGAGCGAACTCGGCCTGTGCTCGCGCCG
>CAIUGQ010000304.1 GCA_903898725.1 uncultured Burkholderiales bacterium
CGCCAGCCGACCGAGCCGAGCATCGAGCGGATCACCGCCGGCAACCTGGTGATCGACTGCGCGAGCCGGGACGTGAAGCTGGACGGCCGCTCGCTGCCGCTGACCTCGAAGGAGTTCGACCTGCTCGCCCACCTCGGGCGACATCCGGGCCGCGTCTTCACCCGTGTCCAGCTGCTCGATGCGGTGTGGGGCACCACCTACGAAGGCTACGAGCACAACGTCAACACCCACATCAACCGGCTGCGCTCGAAGCTCGAGACCGACCCCGCCAACCCGCGCTACGTGCTGACGGTGCGCGGCGTCGGCTACCGCTTCACCGAGGAACGATGAACTCGCTGCGCGCCCGGGTGCTGATGCTGGTCGCGGGCGCGGGCCTGCTGACCGCCATCGTGCTCGCCGCGGTCATGCACATGTCGGTGCGCAGCTACTACACCGACGTCGTCTACTCGCAGAGCCGCGCGTTCATCGACCGCGTGGTGGAGATGTACCCGGACCTTTGGGAGACCTACGAGCGCAATCCGGAGCAGTTCTCCGAGAAGCTCGCGGCCTACACGGTGTTCTCGCCGAACACCGGCATGTACCTGCTCGACGCGAAGGGCCGCGTGCTCGCCACCTCGGGCGAGCCGCGCCTGTTCTGGAGCAACTGGGCGGTCGACCTCCGACCCGTGCGCGACTCGCTGACGCGCGACGCCTCGGTCCCGATCCCGGGCATGGACCCCGACCATCAGAACAAGGCCTGCATCATCGCCGCACGCCCGCTGGTGCGTGACGGCAAGGAGCTCGGCTGGCTCTACGTGGTCGCGCGGGCGGCCGACATCGGCACGCAGACGCCCGAGCTGCTCAAGAGCTACGCGATCCAGACCGCCGTGAAGGTGGCGCTGCTCACGCTCGCCATCGGCGTGGCGCTCACGGTCGCCATGATCGCGCTGCTGACACGCCCGCTGACCGCCCTCACCCGGGCCGCGGAGCGCGTGCGCAGCGGCGGCTTCTCCGCACCGCTGTGCGAGTCCGAGTTCCCGTTCCGCGATCGAAACGACGAGATCGGGCGGCTGTCCCGGACCTTTCGCGAGACGCTCGAACGCCTGCGGCTCGAGATGGACCGCGTCACCCAGACCGACGCACATCGGCGGGAGATGGTCGCCAACGTCTCGCACGACCTGCGCACGCCGCTCACCGCGCTGATCGGTCAGCTCGAGACGATCCGCCTGAAGGCCGACACGCTCGACCGGGACGCGCGCGAGCGCTTCATCGACGCCGCGGTGAACAACGCCCATCACCTGCGCCGACTCACCGATGCGCTCAACGAACTCGCCAAGCTCGACAACCCGGAGCTGCGGATCGAGCGCGAACCGATCGCGCTCGGCGAACTCGCCGACGACCTCGCGCAGCGCTACGGCATCCGGGCCGACGAGGCGGGCGTGCAGCTGCGCGTCACCTATCCCGACGGCCTGCCGCTCGCGCGGGTCGATGCCGGGCTGATCGAACGCGCGATCGGCAACCTGCTCGACAACGCGATCCGCGTCACGCCGCCCGGCGGCACGATCGAGCTCAGGGTGGGCACCGGCGCCGACGGCCTGCGCGTCGAGGTCGCCGACAGCGGCCCGGGCGTGGCGGCCGAGGACCAGGGGCGGGTGTTCCACCGCTTCTACCAGGGCAGCAAGCACCGCGAGCAGCGCGGCAGCTCCGGACTGGGCCTGGCCATCGTCAAGCGTGTCGCGGAACTCCACGGGGGACACGTCGGACTCGACAGTGCGCCGAGCCGCGGCGCGACGTTCTGGATGATGCTGCCGGCCGCCTGAGCGCGCGCGGCGCGGCCCGCAGCGCCGCACCGACCCCAGACACCCCGAAAAGAAAACGGCCCGCCTCGAGAGGCGGGCCGTCGCGCGCCCGCTCGCAGGCG
>CAIUGQ010000305.1 GCA_903898725.1 uncultured Burkholderiales bacterium
CCCGAAGGTCCGGCTGGTCGGCACCGACTGGTCGATCAGGCCGCTCGGCCGGCCGTCGACGAGACGGTCGGTCACCGACGCGGCCGCCCACATGCAGCACAGCGTGACCCACGAGGTGATCGTGAAGACCGATGCACCCGAGAGCCCGGCCCCGACGGCGCAGCCGCCGGCGAGCATGCCGCCGAATCCCATGCACGCGGCACCGACCAGGTACCGGCGCATGCTCGCCCCACCCTCGAACCCTTCGAGCCGCAGCTCGCCGGCCGAAGCCGCCGCGAGGAACGCGCCGACCACGACACCCGGCACGAGGCCGAGGTCGAAGGTCGGTGGCCGGTCCGAGGCGAAGAGCACACGCGTCAGCACCTCGGCCGACGGACCGGTGAAGCTGATCGACTGGATCGGGTGGGGGTCGAACGACGCCCCGGCGATCGCATGGGTCACCCACCATGCGGCGCTGACCGACAGTCCGGTGCCGATCGCGCCGACCCAGCCCCAGACCGGAAGACGCTGACGGCGTGCCCACCACAGGGCCGCAGCCAGCCAGATCAGCCCGAACGCGAGCGCGCCGCCGTGCCCGATGCCCAGGCGCTGCACCAGATCGCGCGAGGCACCGCCCTCGACGGTCCACCACTCGGCGATCGCGGCCCGCAAGGGCGCGAGCACGCCGGTCCACGAGGCCTGCGCGACGACGGCGAACACCAGGCCCGACATCACCGAGCGCAGGTTGCCCTGCGCACCGAGCACCAGCAGCCGGCTCGAGCAGCCGCGCGCGAGGATCATTCCGACGCCGAACAGCGCACCGCCCACCGCCGCGCCCGACAGGCTGCCGCGCGCCGAGAGCTGGCGTGCCTGGCCGGCATCGAACAGCCCGGCGATCACCAGCAGCTGCGTGGCGGTGACGGCGGTCGCGAAGGCGAACAGCCAGACCGCGAGCTTGCCGCCTGGATGGCCGCGCGCGAACTCGATCACCGCCGAGCGCAGGCAGAAGCGCGAGCGCTGCGCGAAGACGCCGAAGGCGATGCCGATCAGCGCACCGGCCGCCATCAGCGTGCGCGGTTCGCCGAGCGCCTCGACGATCGCCTCGAGCATCATGCCCTCCGGACGCGGACCGCGGCCGACGCCGGACTCAGCCGGCGATGCCGAGGTTGCCCGCGACGCCGATCAGCCGCGGCGTGTTCAGCCGCCGCGGCGTGACGCGGCCCCCCTGCGACTTGAGCCAGGTCTCGACGACGTCCCACACCGGCTTGACGCCGGGCGCCGACTTCGCCTCCTCGGCCACCGGCGCCCAGCCCGCGACCTTGTAGCGCTTGCCCGCCTCGATCGGGCGACCGCGCAGGCGCATGTCGGTGATCCGCGCGCCCATCTTCGAGCCGGGCTCGACCGCGTACTCGAGGCCGCCGACACGCACCATGTCGCCGCCTTGCTGGTAGTACGGATCGGGATTGAACAGGTTGTCGGCGACGTCCTCGAGGATGGTCTTGATCATCTCGCCGGTCATCTCGGTCAGCGTCGCGTACGGATAGGTGATCGCGACCTGGTCCATCAGCAGTTCGCGCGTGATCACGTCGCCGGGCAGCAGCGAGGTCCCCCACCGGAAGCCCGGCGAGAACGCGAGGTCCGCACCCTGCACGTCCATCAGCGCGTCGAGGATGAGCTGGTCCCAGGTGCCGTTGAAGTTGCCGCGGCGGTAGAGCACGCCATCGGTGATCGCCAGGCGCTCGGCGAGCTTCGCCTCGTAGGGCGCGCGCACCTTCGCGATCAGCGCCGACATCGCCGGGTCGGCCTCGAGCTGGTTCGAGAAGATCGGCAGCAGCCGATAGCGGAAGTCGGCGACCCGCCCGCCCTTGACGTCGAAATCCATCACGCCGAGGAACTTGCCGTTGCTGCCGGCGTTGGTGACCAGGGTGCGGCCGCCGGCGTTGGTCACCGGCACCGCCACCGGCACGCCGTCGTGCGTGTGGCCACCGAAGATCGCATCGATGCCCCGCACCCGCGAGGCCATCTTCAGGTCGACGTCCATGCCGTTGTGCGACAGCACGACCACCACCTGCGCGCCCTTGCCGCGCGCCTCGTCGACGAACTTCTGCAGGGTGTCGTCCTGGATGCCGAAGC
>CAIUGQ010000306.1 GCA_903898725.1 uncultured Burkholderiales bacterium
CCGACAACGCGATCCACGCGGTGTTCCCGCAGCGTCGGCACCTGCCGCTGCGCGTGCGCATGTTCATCGACCACCTGAAGCACACCTACGGCAACCCGGCGTACTGGGCCGGGGCCGGACGGGGCACGTGAGCGCCGGCCGGGCGTGGGCAGCGGCCGGAGACGGTCACGGTCCAGGCCACCGGCAGGGCCGACCCTGGCGCGGAACGCACCGCGAGGACCCCTCCGGAGCCGGGGTATCCTCGCGCGCTCAGAGGTCCGCGCTCGCCGGGCCCGTCCCCCGCCCGACTGGATCGCCACGATGACCGCCTCCGCCCCCTCGCTCTTCTCCCCGATCCGCATCGGTGCGATCGACTGCCCGAACCGCGTGCTGATGGCGCCGCTCACCCGCTGCCGCGCCGATGCCGACACGCTCGCGCCGCGCGCGCTCAACGCCGAGTACTACGCGCAGCGCGCGGGCTCGGGGCTGATCGTCTCCGAGGCCACGCAGGTCGAGCCGCGCGGCCTCGGCTACATGCGCACGCCCGGCTGCTACTCGAACGCCCAGCGCGATGGCTGGCGGCAGGTCGCCGACGCGGTGCACGCGGCGGGCGGGCGTATCGTCGCGCAGATGTGGCACGTGGGCGCGGTGTCGCACCCCGACCTGCAGCCGGGCGGCCTGCTGCCCGTGTCCTCGTCGACCTATACCGCGGTCGGCACCATCCACGGACCGCAGGGCAAGCGCGAGCGCGTCGCCGCGCGCGGTCTCGAGACCGAGGAGGTCCGCGCGATGGTCGGCACCTACCGCAATGCCGCGCAGGTCCTGAAGGACGCGGGCCTCGATGGCGTCGAGCTGCATTCGGCCAACGGCTACCTGCTCGAGCAGTTCATCCGCGACTCGGTCAACCAGCGCACGGACGAGTACGGCGGCAGCGTGCAGAACCGCATCCGCCTCACGCTCGAGTGCATCGACGCGGCCATCGAGGTGTTCGGCCGCGAGCGCGTCGGCATCCGGCTCTCGCCGGTCACCGACGCCAACAGCTGCCCGCAGGACTCGAAACCGCAGGCCACCTACATGGCCCTGATCGAGGCGCTCGACGCGCGTCGCATCGCGTTCATCCACTTCATCGAAGGCAACACCGGCGTCGAGCGGCACGCGCGCGGCTTCGACTTCGGCGCGGCGCGCCGCGCGTTCCGCGGCACCTACATCGCGAACAACAAGTACTCGCGGCAGATGGCGATCGATGCGGTGGCGTCCGGGTCGGCCGATGCGGTCGCCTTCGGCGTGCCGTACATCTCGAACCCCGACCTCGCGCAGCGGCTCGCGATCGACGCGCCGCTCGCGGCGGCGAACACCAAGACCTTCTACGGTCCGGAGGCGGTCGGCTACACCGACTACCCGGCGCTCGAGACCGCCTGAGCGAACACGAACGCATCCATCGACAGGATCCGCGCGAGTCCGCGTGACGGCCCGCATGCGCAGCAACAGCGGCGACACCTGCCGGATCGCCGCGCTGGGCGGTGCCGGGATCGTGTCGCAGCCGGATTTCCTGGTGGGCGAGGACATCGCGCGCGGCACGCTCGTCGAGCTGATGCCGGACTGGCGCGCGGCGCGCTATGGCGTGCACGCGGTCTACCCGTCGCGAC